>CAZMDX010000466.1:0-1974 GCA_964564805.1 uncultured Pseudoalteromonas sp.
TGGTATCCGTCACTTCAAACGTTAATATGATACTAGAATTGGTATTAATTACAGCAAAGATAAAACGTGGCTAAAAAACCAAAGTTAACAGACAAGCAGAAACGTCAAGTTTCAGTAAACCGCTCGAAGCGTCTTTCAAGTGTTGCTAAGCCAAACGAAGTTGAAGACAATCAATTTGGTGAACAACAAAGCGGACGTGTAATAGGACGATTTGGTAAACATGCAGATGTTGAGGACCAGTCGGGGATAGTCCACAGGTGCCATATGCGGCGGACCATCAACAGTGTGGTATGTGGCGATGATGTGTTGTTTAGACCAGGAAGAGATCAGTCTTTATCGATTAGCGGTATTATTGAGATTGTCCAAGATAGGAAGTCTGTTCTCACCCGTCCTGATTTTTATGATGGTGTAAAACCAGTGGCTGCTAACATTGATCAAATAATCATAGTGAGCTCGGTGTTACCTAGTTTATCCCTAAATATTATCGACCGATATTTAGTAGCAGCAGAAGATGTGGATATTACGCCCGTAATACTACTAAACAAAGTTGAGTTACTTGACTCACAACAACTCATTGAAGTTGAAAGACAGCTTAATATTTACCGTGATATTGGTTACAAAATTGTTTATACCAGTTGCAAAACCTTAACTGGTCTTGATGAACTTGCCATATGTTTGAAAGATAAGGTCAGTGTGTTTGTTGGTCAGTCTGGTGTTGGGAAATCAAGTTTAATTAATGAGCTATTGCCTGAAGCAGACGAAATCATTGGCGACATTTCAGATAATTCAGGATTAGGTCAACACACCACAACTACAGCAAAATTACTGCATTTTCCTGCTGGCGGGGATTTGATTGACTCGCCCGGAGTTCGTGAATTTGCTTTATGGCATCTTCCTGCAGAAAGACTGACTAATGGTTTTAGAGAATTCAGAGACTACTTAGGTGGTTGTAAATTTCGAGATTGTAAACATGGTAATGATCCAGGCTGCCTTATCAAAGCCGCGGTTGAAGAAGGTAAAATAAGTCCGCAACGTTATCAAAGTTATCATAAAATATTGTTGAATATGGACGAGTTGCGTCCAGCACACACTAAGGTGTGAAATTCTGAAGGCTAATGACTAAATTGGCCTGTAAAATATACTAGCATATAGCCTATTAAACTTAGTTAAGAGCAAACTATCAAGATTATTACGGTACAATTCTAGTGTTAAGTTAAGCTACAAGGAAAGCTACTTTGTTTGATTCGTTGAAAATTGCTTCGCAATATATTACTCCAAAACATTTATTATCACGTTTAGTCGGCATGCTAGCTGCAGCAAAAGCTGGCGCATTGACAACAGCCATTATTAAGCTCTTTATTAACCAATATAAAGTGGATATGTCTGAAGCACTCGACTCTAATCCAGAATCTTACCCGTCATTTAATGCATTTTTTACTCGGCAGCTAAAAACTGATGCAAGGTCGATTTGCCAAGATCCAAAACAACTTGCTTTACCTGTAGATGGCGCAGTCAGCCAACTGGGTGATATTGAACACGATGCTATTTTTCAAGCTAAAGGCCATAACTATAGTCTTACCACTCTACTAGGTGGTAAACCTGAACTTGCAAAACCATTTTTGAATGGTAAGTTCGCTACGATTTATTTATCTCCCAAAGATTATCATCGGATCCACATGCCTGTTGATGGGCAGCTTACCGATATGATTTATGTGCCAGGCGAGTTGTTTTCAGTTAGTCCACTTACCGCAGAACGAGTACCTGGATTGTTTGCTAGAAATGAACGAGTAGTGGCTATTTTTGATACTGAAATAGGTAAAATGGCTTTGGTTTTAGTAGGCGCAACAATTGTTGCAAGTATCGAAACTAAATGGGCAGGTACTGTGTCACCTCCGGCCGGTAAAAACGTGCAACATTGGCAGTATCCTGTGCAAGGTGATAGTTCGGTATTTATCAAAAAAGGTGAAGAGATGG
>CAZMDX010000467.1:0-4735 GCA_964564805.1 uncultured Pseudoalteromonas sp.
AAAAGCGTCTTGAAACATAGGGCGATATCCTTCAATCGATGTAATACGCGCAACCGCTGTAGGCAGGTGCGCTGCCATCTCAACCGGATTTTGCCAAGTTTCGATAATTTGTGCTTCTAACGACCCCGCGCGACCGTTCCAATATACACTGTCGAGCCAAGCACTGTTGATAATTGAAGGCGTGTTCAGGTCGTGGCTCAGGCGGTTATGTCCAATGGCTTTGCGCTTACCGTCGGCCCAGCCTAGGTCTGGATCATGGCAACTAGCGCAAGACACTTGCTCTGATTGAGACATGCGTCGATCAAAAAATAATTGACGCCCCAATGCTTCTTTGGCTTTTGTATATGGATTGTGTACAGGAAAGCGCGCTTCTTTGGGAAGTGCACCTAAGGGTTTAAAATCGACACCCTCATCAATAGTTGGCTTTGGCCAATTTTCTTGCGGGCCACGATAGGTGTCAACTATCGACAGCGGTGTTTTACTCACAAAAGCGGTTAATGTAATTGCCAACAAACAAACAATCAGAGCGCCGAACTGACTCAGTGTGTTCACGATTAAAACTCGTGTCCTATGTCAGCTGTGTATTGACCGCCAAAGGCAAACAACTGCGAGTCAGCTTCAAAACGCATAATATTTTCGCTATTGGATACGTTTATAAGGTCAGCACAAACACAGGGAGTATCGAAATCGGTTTCAAATCCATAAAGTAAGCTTAAATTCCAGCTCAAAGCATAGCCTTGCTCTTGCACTTCATAAGTATCCGACACGGTTTTTTCATCACTGCCCATTAGGTTTAAGTATTGAAGTCCATCAATACAAGTAAATGTGTCTGTTCCTAAAAAGTAGGCTAAATCTCTAGGGATCGCTAAAATAGGAGCGCGCTTCTGAGTAATCTCAGATCGCTTTTCACTAAGGCTGTCAAAAACATCCAACCCCCCTATTCGCATTGCACCTGATATCGACGTTTGTGTTCTGTCAAAATTCGGATGAAATTTTCCAGATATCCCCGTGACTTTATGAGTCGCTACCTCACCAGATGCGGTCAATAAGTATTCGTCAATATGAAATTCGATCCCGCTGCTTTTTGTTACGCGATGGCTAAGGCCAAATTCGTTTTGTCTTAAATTAGAGGTTTTTTTTGCTTGTACCACACTGCCGGTAAAACCGCCTTCTACGACAGCAGTGTTAGTGCTGATAGTGTTGATAGTGTTGATAAAGTGCTGGGCAATGAACGCGGCCTGCGAGTATTCTTCGGATTGTGTGCGGCTAAGTATTTGTCTAGGACGCACTTTTTGGGCTGATTTTAACGACATATCGATACTGGCGTTATTTGATTGAATGTTATCTTGATAAGGCACAGCAACTCTTATAGAAAATTTGGTGGAACTTACATCGTCTTGCTGGTTGCTGGAGCTCAACGCATTATCGATCCTCACTGACGGCAGTAAACTCAATGTTTTACTCAAATCAGAGCGCTGGTTCGTTCTGATTTGAGTGGGCCACAGCGTATGTAAATTAGTAGCCTGTGAGCTATCGTTGACTTTACTGACGTCAAGCTCTTGAATGTCGTTTGCTAATGATGAGCCAATAGATTGAGTCGATACATGTGCGCTAGCCTGAGTAAATGGTGTCGTTAAACAGCCGAATGGCGCTAATAGCCCCGGAGAAATTAGATTGAGTTTGTCGTATGTTGCCTTATGCATGAGTCTCTATAAAATAATCGTAATCGTTCGCATTAAGAATAACATGACACCCTCCCCAGTCAATAATCTTAATGATAACTATTCGTATCAAAAGCATTTAACTATGATGATGTAACTACGAACCTAGGAAAATATGCAAGAACATGCGAGGTAAGATTATTTGAAATATAATCGATGAAATTAGAGTCGATGCTTTGACTCGCCTCTGCGTTTAATTAAGCGTTTAAGCAGCCGTTTAACAATAAAAACATAATATAATAATTAAAAATAGCTCTCAAACATAAAGCTGGTTTTCAGTCCTTTAGTGGACGTATTGGGATAGGTTATTAGACAAAAATGAGTGTGTGGTTATTTGGGAGATATGAGTGATGTACAAAGAGTTTATGAGCGAGTGCATACAATTGTTTGTTCGTGCTTAATCTTTCGCCTTTACGAACTTATACGCAAAACGATCTTGAAAGCCCTTGAAATCCCCCCAGGGTTTTGTGTGATCATCCTTGTTGTTTCTTAGTATGTCGATTTGACTATCAAATGTAAAACCAGCTTTTTCCATTTCAGATTTAACAAAACTCTCATCTATTCTGTGCAAATCACCAATATTATCCAAGCCAGAATCGAGCTTAGCAGCATTATCCAATATAATTAGACTTCCATCACGTTTCAATGCGCCATGTAAGTTAGACAGAAGCTCGTCGCTCATTTCATTATTTAAGTACATATCATGGAGCACAAAAAAAATAATTACTGCATCTAGTTTGTCATCACTGATGTTGTTCTCGATAAGTATTTTTCCATGTTCAATCAATGAATGTTGACGGAGCGAAACGACGTTCTCAAGCCTGTTGTTGCTTAGACGTTCTTTGTTAT
Source organism: uncultured Pseudoalteromonas sp. (assembly GCA_964564805.1). GTDB lineage: Bacteria > Pseudomonadota > Gammaproteobacteria > Enterobacterales > Alteromonadaceae > Paraglaciecola. The sequence continues at coordinate 2,571 of CAZMDX010000467.1, forward strand.
AAAGGAAGTGCGCATAAACCTTTCCTGACTTACCGACTACCCAAGACATTAATTCGGTGGTATATCCCCCACCTGCACCAAGTTCAAGAACCTTGTCACCCTCTTTTATTTGAGTGAAAGGGAGAATATCCAATGGTCTTCTTTTTTCATCGTGAACAAAGTCTGTTTGGGTTCTATTTGGATGATTTACTGCTGACATATAAAGATTATTATCACTACCTTCAGAAGTAAGTGAAATAATTGATAGCAAAATCAACGTGACTTTAATCAACCTAATGATCTGGATGCTCATCTATTATTCCTTTTCCACTAAGTATTAAAATACATAACGCCCACAGCAAAGTAGCGCTTTGCGCGTCCAGTCCAGGGTGATTTTGCCTGTGCTTGTTAGGTGGTGTATCGCTCATTCGACGCTCACAATTTTAACATTGGAAGTTAAGCTTGAGCCATTCATAGTACCACTGCCAATTTCTATAGTTACATTATTTGTTGGCTTTAGTTGATACGCATAGCTTATCGCATTGATATTAGTTTTATCCTGTAAAGAAATTTTCCATACGCAGCACTATCTACAAGTTTATTGATTTCCATATTGGAAGTTTTGTATTTCAAATATATATGATGAACAAATTATCATATTGCTCAATATTCTTATTTGTTTGTATTTTTAGACTTAAGAATTCATTAGCGTTTTTTCAACATATGCATTTAATATTTTTATATTTGCACAACCAGTTAACAGCACTAATAAAATCAAGGTGTTCTTGCATTTCATGATTCACTTAAGGCTTCGCATAAACTGCTTAGCAAATTGGACGCTTTTTTACGTCGTGTATTTTGTGCCGTGTATTTTGCAAAAACTGGCCTAATTGCGGAGTCAAGTTTAATGCGTTTGATAGAGTGTATTTTAATCAACCCATTCTGCCAATGCTGAATCAGATGCATGGCCTAAAATTCCGACCTTGCCATCTTTATTAATCCCACCAAGAAAAAACAACTCTATTATGTATTTATGAGCAATGCACCGTAGCCGCTTTTATTCTTTAGTTCGGCTAAAACGAACATTCCATAAAGTCTCTCTTCTCAGTCGCCAAATTTGCATGTTGTGCTCTGGCAAGATCTCTACTTTGTAAGGTTCAACGATACTAACCTTAAATTTATGCTCTTTCTCTCTTAGCATTTTACAACATTTTACAAAAACATTTTACAAAGACACCCATTGTAACTTTTTTGAATAATTGACAATGACGTTATGTTAACTCCCATGAGACAGTCCTTGTAATTCCCCACATATCAATATTATCTGATAAGTTATGCCACCCATTTTCATTTCACGCTTCTTCAAGATGTGTTACTTGCTGCTTTTCTTTTTCTATCCAAAATTGTCACCTAGGTGATAAACAACACCCCTAAATTTCAATACTCTATGATAATAACAACAAAACACATGGCGTCACTTCAAGTCAATAATAAACCGGTTATCAATAGGAATTTATCATGAGAGAAGCATTAATTATTTCAACCGCACGCACACCGATCGGCAAAGCGTATCGCGGTGCCTTTAATATAACAACCGCACCTACATTAGGCGGACATGCCATAAAATATGCTGTAGAGCGTGCCGGTATCGACGGCGCTGAAGTTGAAGATGTCATTATGGGTTGCGCGATGCAGCAAGGCACAACGGGACTTAATATTGGCCGTTTAGCCGCCTTGGCAGGTGGGTTACCGACGTCGGTGAGTGGCATGACCATAGACCGTCAATGTTCGTCAGGCCTGATGTCGATTGCCACCGCAGCCAAACAGATTGTCCACGATGGAATGGATGTCACAATTGGTGCTGGACTAGAGTCAATTTCCCTAGTCCAAAACGAACATGTAAACAGTCATATGGCGGTGGATAAAGCGTTAGCGAATGTGCATAAAGATATTTATATGCCAATGTTACAAACGGCTGAAATCGTATCAGAGCGTTATGGTATTAGTCGTGAACGCCAGGATGAATATGGTTTATTAAGCCAACAAAGAACAGCCCTAGCTTATGCAGCAAGTTTTTATGACGCTGAGCTTGCACCAATGACCACCACCAAAGCGGTGATAAACAAAACAACCAAAGAAGTCACTTATGAAAAAGTCACTATTTCTGCGGATGAAGGATTAAGAGC
>CAZMDX010000468.1:0-5729 GCA_964564805.1 uncultured Pseudoalteromonas sp.
AAAAGTAAAAGAGTTGCTGCCTGACAACCCACATTTGCATCAATGGTTGGACATGGCCAAAGAGCGAATTCAATTTCAAGGTTTACCCGCACGTATTTGTTGGGTCGGTTTGGGTGAAAGGCAAAAGCTTGGTTTAGCCTTCAACGAGATGGTCAGAACAGGTGAGTTATCTGCACCAATAGTGATTGGCAGAGATCATCTAGATTCTGGCTCAGTCGCTTCTCCCAACCGTGAAACTGAAAATATGTTGGATGGTTCGGATGCGGTATCTGATTGGCCGATACTCAATGCACTACTTAACACCGCCGGTGGAGCAACTTGGGTAAGCCTCCACCACGGAGGTGGCGTAGGTATGGGATTCAGTCAACATTCTGGTGTGGTTATTTTGTGTGATGGTACTGACGATGCTGATAAACGTATCGCCAGAGTGTTACACAATGACCCAGCAACAGGTGTTATGCGCCATGCCGACGCAGGTTATGAAGTGGCGAAAGAATGCGCCATCAAAAATAATTTAGATCTGCCTATGTTGAATATAGATGCAAATAAAGATGCAAATAAAAATAAAGTAAAACAAGGACACAAATGATGCACCACATCGTTATTCAACCAGGCCAACTGACCTTATCGCAATTAAGGGACGTACATCGACAACATATACCTATTTCTTTGTCATCTGATGCTCATGAGGCTATTCATAAAGCAGAAAAGGTGGTGTTGGATGTCATTGCAAAAGACAGAACTGTGTATGGCATTAACACCGGTTTTGGTCTACTGGCGAACACCAAAATTGACGTGTCAGAGTTAGAACTTTTACAACGCAGCATCGTCTTGTCTCATGCCGCAGGTATTGGCCAATTCATGTCTGAAGATGTGGTACGTTTGTTGTTATTGCTTAAAATAAACTCATTATCCCGTGGTTATTCAGGAATTCGCCTGCAAGTCATCGAAGCCCTAATTACCTTGTACAACAAGGAAATCTACCCTGCTATTCCTGAAAAAGGCTCTGTTGGTGCTTCGGGCGATTTAGCACCGCTAGCTCATATGAGTGTTGTATTACTGGGAGAAGGTGAAGTTATTTATCAAGGCACGCGTATTTCAGCACAGCACGCTTTAAAAATAGCAGGTTTAGAAAAAATTGCGTTAGCACCCAAAGAAGGTTTAGCCCTACTTAACGGTACACAAGCGTCTACTGCTTTCGCACTAAAAGGCTTATTTTGTGCCGAAAATGCTCTTAATTCCAGTATCGCCATAGGCTCATTAAGTGTGGAGGCAGCATTGGGCTCAAGAGTGCCTTTTGATCAACGGATCCATGAAGTACGGGGTCATCAAGCACAAACTGATGTAGCCGCTGCCTATCGAGGTTTATTAAAAGAATCCACCATCGGCCACTCTCACGACGGCTGTGAAAAGGTTCAAGATCCTTACTCGTTACGTTGCCAGCCGCAAGTGATGGGGGCATGTTTGCAACAAATGCGTTTTGCCGCACAGACCCTTGTTGTAGAGGCCAATGGAGTGTCAGATAATCCGTTAGTGTTTGCTGATAGTGGTGATATCTTGTCAGGGGGGAATTTTCATGCCGAGATCGTTGCTATGACAGCAGATATGTTAGCCATTGCGTTATCCGAAATTGGTGCATTGTCTGAAAGACGTATGGCGTTATTGATTGATTCCCACTTAAGTGGTTTGCCACCATTTTTAGTCGATAACGGCGGCGTAAATTCGGGATTTATGATTGCACAAGTGACTAGCGCAGCTCTTGCCAGCGAAAACAAAACTCTGGCACACCCCGCATCAATCGATTCACTACCCACTTCGGCCAATCAAGAAGACCATGTATCAATGGCCACTTTTGCGGGCAGAAGACTATGGGATATCTTCGACAATGTTGCCGGTATTTTAGGCATAGAATGGTTAGCCGCTAGCCAAGGGTTAGACTTTAGAGCACCACTTGAAACCAGTGATAAACTCAAATCTGTTAAAGCCTTACTGCGAACCAAGGTATCTTTTTACGACAAAGATAGATATTTTTCACCAGATATTGAGAATGCTAAAACATTGATTGTGAATCGAAGTTTGTTGGATATTGTTGATATCGAGCTACTTTAATATTGCCAAGTCTTTGTCCGAAAATGTCAGAGACTTGGATTATAAATAAGATGTGTATATTTTAAAATTTTGAAACAACATGAGCCCATCAAAGTAGTTGAAAATAGCATGTCGTGGTTCCAGCCCAAACATTATATGGTGTAATTTTTTTAGGGTTTGTTGATATTTTCAGTGAGTATAATAATGTCTGCTTGCCGACAAAGCGGACATTATAATCAAAAACCACTTAGACACTTTATAGCGAAAAAGTCACACCCAAGTAGAATAAACTTACGTATGAATGTTCACATATCATGAATAAACTCTTATGATACTCAATGTATTTTATATAAGGTTTATATGTTTAAAGCAGATCCAAGAGTGATAGTTATAGCGTTGATGCTGGTTGCCTTTGTGGGACAAGCAATAGCCTTCAATGCCTCTATGTCTTGCGAAACCTCAGTAGTCTCTCTTTCTGTTGACCCCAGTGAACCAGTGAAGCAATACGATTCAAACCCAATTAATGCAGATAACCCAGAAGATTGCTGTGGTATTGAGTGTTGTGATGTTGATTGCAGTTGTATTGCCAGCGGCTGTTCATTACTTGTATATTTTTATAATAAAGTTGGATTAACTGAAACCGCCGCCTTAAGTGAAGTGGTTTGTATGCATCAGTCTGAGCAACTTAAATCTATTTCTACTTTGCTCTATCGCCCTCCTATTTTTACCTCATAAGATCTTAGAACGTCCAAAATTGTGACGACTTATCCCGTTTCAAGAGAGTAAGCTCTACTGTGCTGAGTTTTTCCTAAGTAATATCTGAGGTAAAAAATGTTTAAAAAGTCTTTAAAAACGGCAGTAGTAATACTGTTTATACCTGCGTTTGCATACGCGAACGAAAATAACCATCAACATAAGAATGAACATGATCACCATCAGCATGAAGAGCAAGAGCATCATAAACATAGCGATAATAAGATTGAAAAAATTCAAGTCAGAGCTTCTCGTTTAGGTCGTATTGTCACCGAATCGGCAACACGTACCGAAATCATTAGCGAAGAAGAAATACAAGAAAAAGCACTAATGCGCCCTGGTAATATCTCTATGTTAGTGGCTGAAACGGGCGGGGTTAGGGTACAAACCACCTCGCCTGCATTAGGCAGTGCCAACATCCGACTGCAAGGAATGTATGGACGTTATACACAGTTATTAAGCGATGGCTTGCCTTTATACGGGGGGCAAACAGCTTCAATTGGTCTTTTGCAAATTCCACCTACAGATCTTGCAAATGTTGAAATAATTAAAGGGTCTGCTTCTTCTCTCTATGGCGGGTCTGCACTTGGTGGGGTAATCAACCTCATTTCACGCACGCCTTCAGATGATTATGAAGGCGAAGTGTTGCTCAATGCGACCTCTAAAAACGGACAAGATATTACGTCGTACTTCGCATCACCTTTAACTGACGCCTTAAGTGCATCAATTACTACTGGTATTCATCACCAAGCAGAGCAAGATTTAGATGATGATGGCTGGACTGATATGGCAGGCTACGAAAGGGGTAGTGTCCGCCCTCGTTTATATTGGCAAGACGACAATGGTGCAAACCTTTACGTTACATTGGGTGTAATGACAGAGCAAAGGGATGGCGGCACTTTAGGTGAAGCTACCGTAGCTGATGGCATTGAGTTTCCTCAAACACAAGACACGCTTAGAACCGATATTGGCTTTATATATGACCAACTATTAGGGGAGGTAATGAATTTAAATGTGCGTGGCGCAGCAATGGATCAAGATCACAAACATCAATTTGGTGCTGTCCAGGAGCACGATAGCCATGAAAGTTACTTAATCGAGTCGAGTTTATCTGGGTATTCTGATAAGACGGCATGGCTAGTGGGGTTAGCGCTTCAATCTGAAAAGTTCGAATCTGATACCTTCCCCGAATTTAATTATGCTTATCAAGTACCTGGACTATTTTCGCAATTAGATTATGAAGCAAGTGATGATATTTCCATGTCTCTTAGTGCACGTACTGATTGGCATAGTGAATACGGTACACAACTAAGTCCTCGAATTTCATTATTGTACAGCCCGCAAAACTGGACTATTAGGGGGGCATATGGACAAGGTTTTTTCGCGCCAAGCCCATTTATTGAAGACATTGATGAAGCGGGTTTATCTCACCTTGAGGTACTTGAAAACCTTGATGAGGAACGAGCATCTACCGCTTCTATAGATATTAGCTATGTGCTGGGCAGCGTAGAAACCAGTCTGACATTATTTGCGTCAGATATTGATAATGTGACTGAATTAGAAGTCATTGATGGTGTTGATGAAGCTTTGGGTAAACAAGTTCGCATCGTTAACGCTGATGGCGAAACTGTCATTAGCGGTGCTGAATTATTGCTACGCTATCGTTGGCAAGATATCAAATTTACGGGTAGTTACTTATACACAGATGCCACTAAAGAGGGTGACTATGGTATTGACCGCGTACCTTTAGCATTGACGCCTAAACATTCTGCTGGCCTGGTAGTGATGTGGGAAGAGCACGGTAGTCATTTACTAGGGTTTGAAGCTTACTATACCGGTACACAACAGCTTGAGAATAACCCGTATCGAGAGCGAAGTCAGTCTTATTGGCACTTAGGGCTATTAGGTCAAATTACCATAGGAAAAATAAGCTTATTTGTTAACGCTGAAAATTTATTAAATGTGCGACAAACTAAGGAGGACTCTTTAGTGTTGCTTGAACAAGCCCCTAGCGGTCGATGGACAACCAATATTTGGTCAAGAAACGATGGTTTTACCGTTAATGCTGGTTTACGTTTTCAATTTGGCGGTTAACACCACACTATATTAGGAGAACAACGTATCGGTTTGGCTATATTTTATTAAGTCTTTTAGGGAAGTGCGGTCATTTTCAGCTATCGCCCCATTCGAAAAACTGATGTCTTTTGTTGCCATAGAATGATCACGTCAGGGTATTGTGGTTACAACTGCATGTTACTCGTCATTGTCATTTTTTCTATGAAATAGAACCCACTTTAAGCAACAACAATGATTTTATTTGATGCAACATTTTATATTAGATTATGACTCAAATTTGTCGGACCAAGTTTTCTAAGGGAAGGACAGGCGCCCCGACAATATAGCCGGCCTATGCAACGGTGAAATTAAGGTAGTATTTTTAGTCCTGTGGGTTGGTCGATGTTGCTTTCTTTTTGGCTCACTTTCGCAAAAGTGGCCATAATAGATGACTTCGAATAACATCAAGAAGTGAAACAGCGGGAACACAAAAAAATCCAAAAAATATCTGCTTCAATTTACTTTCTTGGACATCAAGATAAATACGCTTGAATGAAAAAGACAGTAATCAAGCATGGTTGTTTTGAGTAAACCACACGTCATTGGGTCTATAACATTGTTTTGAACGTCATGGATGTTCAAACAGTCGCAAGGGTGGTGCAAATAAAAATTTTATGATAATTTTTTGTTCGCCCCACGCCCCAGTTTACCAAGCCATATATGGCTTGGTAAACTTTTCTCTCTTTTGGATATTTTCTTTCGTTGTATCAATAGCCTATCAAAAAACCGAGCAACCACCACGTAAATAACGACTTATCAAAATCTTCATTTAA
>CAZMDX010000469.1:0-6613 GCA_964564805.1 uncultured Pseudoalteromonas sp.
TCAGTGAGTTTGCTGTTATATGGAAATTTTTCTGCTTTTATTTGCTGTGCATAAGCGTAGTTTTTAATCGCTAACGCATGGTGCTTAGCTTTATCGTAATACACGGCCAATGCAAAGAACAGAGACGTCTTAAATACGCTTGGCGTAAAACTATCAGCTAGTAATTCAGCAATTTTTTCGACTTCCCCAGCCTTTAACATTTGGTTTTTAAGCTTTGCTAATTGATAAAATGAACTAGCGTGATTAGGGGTATGTTTAAGTGCTATCCTAAAACTTATGGCGGCTGTATTAAATTCACCTAGCTGCTCTTGTAACACTCCAAGATGATTGTGGGCTTCGCTATTATTTGGCTCATGTTTGATGACCTCTTGTAAACATATTTTTGCTTTCTCATAGTTACCGAGTTGCTTCAGCGTTGTCGATAAATTAATGCGGGCGGGCGTATAATTGTCTATAGCAATCGCTTTTTCAAAGGTTTGTTGTGCATTTTCATAATCAATTTTTGCTAGCTGAATTTCACCTTTTATATTTAAGTAATAACTATCATTTGGTTCAAGGTAATTAGCATGCCCAATTGCCTGTAACGCAAACTCTAGATTACCCAGTTCTTTTAATGACTGTGCAAAGTTTGATAAACATTCTGGATAATTAGCGTCGAATTTAAGGGCTTTATCAAATACTACAGCAGCTTGTTTGTGCTGGTCTTGTGCTGCCAATACATTACCCAGATTATTTAATGTGCGGGGCTGCTGTGGGTCCAAGGTTAAAGAAGAATTGAAGGCTTTCTGCGCCTTTTTGAATTGATGTAATTCTTTGTATGCTAGCCCTAAATTGTCATATGTTTGCGCATCTTTATCGTTAACGGTAAGCGCTTTTTCTAGCACAAGTACAGCTTGCTCAGCTTGTTGTATTTGAATAAATACTACGCCTAACAGGTTCAATCCATGCTCATTCAAAGGCTCAACTTTTAATATATCTTCAAAAACATACTGAGCATCAAGCAAATGCTTATTTTGTAGTAGCTGAAATCCTTTTTGTAATTGATTCGCGACGTGTTGGTTCACAGCAGTCCTTGTGGTTTTTAGGTGATGAGCAATAAAAAGGCCTACTCAATGTAGGCCATTACATACTAACATCGTACAAGTCTAACCTTAGAAGTTATACGCAAATCTTACGCCGAAGTTACGCGGAGAATTGTAGTCATATGCCACTCTGGCTCGACTAAATATCTCAGTGTAAGTTTTAATCAGTTCATCAGTGGCATTATTGACATACCCTTGGACACTATAATTCCCATCAACAGATTCCCATTTTACCGAAAGATCCAGTTTGGTATAGGTGTCTTGGTCAGCAAAAAATACAGGTGCGCGATTACTCACATATCCTGAGTTGTAATAAGCGAATACATGAGGTTTTATGGTACCCATATCGCCCAAATCAATAAAGTAAGATATACCAACACCCACCGTCATATCAGGAGTATAGGGCGTATCTTCACCGTCGACCACGTACACAAAAGAACCACTAATCGTTTCAGCGCCTATCGGTGCAGTGCCGTTCCAGACAAGATTACCTGCATCCACTATAAATTCATCGTACTGTGACATATCAATCGACACACCAAAGTCGACGACTAATGCGTCAGTTACATCCCAAAAACCTTCAATTTCGAGCCCGCGGGATAAGATTGAGCCACCAGGGACCTGTGTTGCTACAGAAATACCAGTATCACCTTGGTCAATAAAGGCAGTGGTTGTTAAGCCCTCAAATTTACCGCTATAGGCCGCTGCATTTAAACGCAAAGTACCATCTAGCAAGGTCGATTTTGCACCTATTTCAAAGGCTTTATTAGTTTGTGGAGCGAGCAAAGTTTGTGTTGTAACATCTGTTGAGCCCGCAATATAGGCTGTTGCATACGTTGCGTAGACCATAAGGTTTTCGCCAACTTGATAATCTGCACCTAGACGATAATCAGTATTTTTATCAACACCCTTTTGTACTTCTCGAGTTCCGTAAGTACGAGTCGGTAATGTTGGACCTAAACGTGCAGCAGAATTGTCAAAACTTAGCGGGTCTGCGCCTTGAGCTTCTCGGTCGTCTTCAGTGAAACGAATACCCGCAGTCACATTTAATTTATCAGTTAACGCGTAGGTTGCCTGTCCATATAGAGCAGTGGATTTAGTCCCACCACGGCCTTCACTATTCCAAGATGCCCATGATGGCGTTTCTGGTGTTGCTCCAGCATAACCGGACCAAGATTCAACCAAGCTACCAAAAATATAAGCAGAGCGATTATCAGGATCTTGGCTATTAAAATAATAAGCCCCGACAGTGTATTGTAAAGGTCCATCAAATAACGATGAAACGGTAACATCAACTTGTTTTGATTTACTGGTGCTGTAGTTTCCATCAACCCAGGAGGCTAAACCAGAAAGATCTGCATCCATCAGGTTAATAGATTGATAATCAAACATAGCGCCATTGACCATAACGCTATGCTCAGCTACTTCCCAATCAATACTCACATAAAATGATGTTTCTTCAAGCTCTCGATTAGGTGTGTAATCATAGTCGATAGTTCTTGCGCCAGGAACAATATTAGCTAAAGCATCGCCAGCACAAACATTACCACCAGAGACAGTTCTGCCTCCGGGTCTGTCAGGTGAGCCGTCAGCACAGCCTTCATAAACGCCAAAACGTGGGTCTAAAAATCCATCAGCTGCATTGATGCGTGTAGGGTCGTCTCTATCGAGTGGAATACCAGCCGGTTTGTAACCAAAATTTAAGCTGCCGTTACCGGTATCTTTCCAATGTGACGCGGTCAAGTTAATGGATAAGGTGTCGCTTGGCATAAACAATAATTGACCACGAATGTAACTGTAATCTGAATCTTTTATATCACCGTTTGGATTAATAATATTTTCAACATAGCCGTCACGCTTTTCATCAGCGGCAGTAATACGAAAAGCAACATTGTCACTAACTGGAACGTTAACAAAACCCTCGGTTTTCACTAAGTTGTAATCCCCTAGTGTTGCCGCAGCACCGAATGAAAATTCTTCAGGATCTGGCTTTTTAGTAATAACATTGATCAAACCACCAAATGTATTGCGTCCAAACAATGTACCCTGAGGTCCGCGTAACGCTTCAATGCGTTCAATATCTAAGTAACCTGCCAGCGCTTGTCCGGTTGTTGGTAAATACATATTGTTGTGATAAATAGGAACTGCGATATCAGTCGTCCCTGCGCTACCTGCTCCGCGTAGTATTATTTGTGGGTTGTTACCAAAACTGGTTATGGTCACACCGGGAATAACTTTTTCTAAAGACATGACATCAGTAATTTGCATGTTTACCAGTTCGCTACCGCTAATAGCAGTAACTGCAAGTGGCACATCTTGAATATTAGCGACGCGCTTGGTCGCACTGATTTCTATTATTTCTATTTCTTTTTCTGCTTTTACTTGAGCGTATGCGCTCGATACTGCTACGGCATTCGCTACGGCCAGTGCGATAGTTGTTTTGAGTAGGTAGTGTGCTTTCATTTTCATGCTTTTCTTCCCGATGCTGTGCTGACTAGAATGTTCCGAAGATTGATAGTTTTTTTATTTTAATATCTTATGCCAAAAAATACTTCGGAATCACTAATAAATCAACCGAAAATTCACATTTATACTGATAAAATAGCTTATTAATGCCTATTTAATCTACAAAACATGTTATTAAGTATAAAAAAATAACCCTTAGCAGATCAAAAATTTAACATTATAGACTTCGGAGTCATTTTTATAAATGATAGCCAATGTATATAACTATGATGTTTTTTTAGTCTTTAACGACGTGACTTGTTAAATTCACGCATCCTAGCCAGCACATCAACACCTAGCTGGTCATAAACAAAAAGCATGTCTATTAATACCCAGTTCTCTCGGATCAAGTCACCTTCCACGCGCCAAAAATCGAGACTGCGCATACTTATTTTTTGATTACCAGGGGCAATACCCAACCAACCCGAACCAGATACAGTCATATACATGCCCGGCCAAGCAGTAAAAGCGGTATAATTACCATCTGCGAATAAGTATCCCGCATGAGGATCACCAACTCTATCCGGTAAACCATTAAGAAAAGGAATTTGGTGCCAATCTCTAAAGCCGTTAATTGTTCTGGCAGTGCCAATGCCAGATGGTCCATACCATGAGCATCTGGGGTGCCAATAATCATGCAATCGCATAGCTTCAGTTCCTCCGGTTGCATAATTTCCCAGCGCTACACACATATCACCCACCAAAGCTTCAGATTTTTTAGATTGAGCTTTGTCCCAGTATTTTATTGCAATGCCGTCTTGACTTGCAGGCCCAGGCACATGCCATTCACGACCTAAACTTGGCGCCATTGGCCATGCATTAGCTTGCATCATTACGTCAGGAATATCCCAAATTGCTTGATATTCTGTGACCTTATTATCTTCAAACTTATAAAACTCATGAAAGCGTAACGAAACCATATGACCTGTTGCTGGTATGTCTAACCATGGCTTGTCAAAAGTGCCACAATAAAAACCACAACATCCCACCCAAGTGGATCCTTCTTTTGTTGGACCTGACATAATAATCGTGTCTCGACGTTCTAGATCAGGAATTGATTTGAATAGTGGCATTAATGCTTGGTCAAAAAATTCTGTTACATCGGTCATTCTTTCGAAGGGAAAGCAAAGTTGAATGACGGCGTTTGGGCAAAAAAGCGAAAGTAAATTGTCTTTAACTGCTTTAGGTTCAAAGTCGTACTGTAGTTGACTAAGTTGATGGATTTTATTTTTGTTATCTAAGAGTATTTGCTTGAGCTCAGTGGTTTCCATTTTCGATCTCACGAATTAGTTGGATGTCTGTGGACACAGCATGAACAAAGTCATCGGCTGATAACAGATGCTGTTTTGTTTCGTATAAAAACTTTGCCAGTAACTTTTTTTTATGGTTTTGAAGGTAAAATTCAATATTACTAATAGGAGTAACGGCATCATATTTACCATGACGGATCACATATTTAGCCGAAATATTTATTTTTGGAAGCCGATACTTTGCCGTTGACCAAAGTGATACGAGCTTAATCTTATTTTTTATTTGGCTAATGGCTTTTTGGCTAATGGCTTCTTCGCTAGCAGCAATAAGATCTGAAGCGTAAAATATTGCTGGGAATTCTACTTTCTCAGCTGGATGCGTGTAGTTGGATCCTTCAGAGTCATTATGCCCCCGATAATCAGGGACCAATACGTTAAAACCTGCTTTTGCATAAGCATTTACCCAAGCTCTATAATAATTACCAGGACTTAAGGACCCGCCACTTTCTATCCTTCCATATTGTGATGGGTTAGGGTGAAAGCCATGAGCCATGACAATAATAGTATCTGACTTTAGCTCGTTTGGGCTACCGATAACGAGAAGTGCACTCTGTTTTAAATTATTATTTTCAAATTGTAGTAAACGTCTTTCAATACTCTGATTGTTGTTAGGCAGCATATTGAGTTCAACACTCAAACATAGTGTTGAACTTAAATATGAAACAAGAAATACCAATAAACGCATTACAGTGACGGGTTTTCAATACCCGCTGTTCGTTCAAGAATATCTACCCCTTGTTGCTTTAACCAATAGGGAATATCCATCATTACCCAATTTTCGAGTAACTTATCACCTTCTCGATAATACACGTCAACAATTCGCATATCGGCTTGGCTATCGCCGCTAGGCATACCTAAAAAGCCTCCTTTGGATTTATTCGATAAGTTTGGCCATCCAAAAAAGCAGGCAAATTGTCCTTCAGCAAAACGACAAATATGCCCATTAAATACTTTATCAGTTAGACCTTCTCTAAAAGGGTACATGTGTTGTTCTTGATATCGAGGAATAGTGAAAGTTGAACCGATACCTGCAGGACCATACCAAGCCATGTCATCGTGCCAGTTCTTTTTCATCACCTGCTCACCTGCCCTATCATTGGCGGTTTTATTTAGCTGACTCAAATCATCAATCATAGTGTTGAGCACTTGTAAGGTTTTGACTGCCTCTTCAGGTGGCTGCTCATCAAATACCAAACCATTATGATGACGGGGTCCTGGATGTATTAGATTGGCACCTGTTTGTGGTGGTAATGGATTGATACCCACCTGTTGCATGAGCCCAATAATGTCTAACCACAGCCCTGTTTTAGTAATCTTACCGTTCTCAACACAATTAAATTCCGCATATTTCAGCATAACGACTTTCCGCGTGGCCCTTATCCCTAACCAATCGGCATCAAATAATCCCATAAAATGTCCCATACTCATTACCCAAGTATCACCACTGACATCATTTTCACCTGCAATAAATACATCCTGACGTCTTTGAATATTTTTGAATGAGCGGTAAATAGGTTGCCAAACATCATGACTGACATCTTGTAAATTGTTTATCTTATTAAAAGGATACACACCGTAAAATTCATAATCATCAGCCATAAAAGACGTTTGAACTTGCGCAAGTGAAGTTGAACTTGCCTGCTCCATAGCAGTGAAGTATTCCATTATGTAAGCTTTTTCATTTTGAAAACTGGCCATGTGCATTGCTCTCTTTTG
>CAZMDX010000470.1:0-11509 GCA_964564805.1 uncultured Pseudoalteromonas sp.
TTATTCCTCTAGGGAAAAATATATTGAAGCACTATCTGAAGTCATGAAAGCCGAGTATCGGGCAATTATAGACGCTGGTTTCGACCTACAATTAGACTGCCCAGATCTCGCATTATCACGACATATGCTGTTTCAAGACCTAAGTGATGAAGCGTTTATTAAAATTGCCAATACACATGTTGAAGCACTTAATTATGCGATTGCCGATTTACCTGAAGAGCGAGTGCGTATTCATATTTGTTGGGGTAATTACGAAGGGCCGCATGTTTGTGATATCCCAATGCAAAAGATGTTTGATACATTGATGTCGGTTAATGCAGGGCAGCTGTTATTCGAAACTGCAAACCCTCGCCATGGCCATGAATGGGAAGTTTTTGCGCAGCGCAAACAAGATATACCAGACAATAAAATTCTAATCCCTGGCGTGATAGATAGTACTAGTAACTTTGTTGAACACCCCCGCTTGGTCGCGCAACGTATCCAAAAATTCGTTGATATTGTTGGTAGAGAGCGAGTTATTGCGGGCTCTGATTGTGGTTTTGGTACCTTTGCTGGTTTTGGTGCAGTTGCACCTGACATTGCTTACGCTAAATTAGCGAGCTTATCTGAAGGTGCTAAAATGGTCTAGGTTTTACATGTCTTAGACGTTATTGACGATATCGTAAATCTGTGTAGTTACGAGTGAGTATCTACGGACAAATTAAATTACTCGCTTGTGGTTAAGTGTCAATACTACAAAAGTAAACACGACTCCTTAGCTAGTATTGATTAAACAAGCCGCCTCGGCTTCCCTATTTGGAACCCCTGTGGGCAGATTCTGAATTAACTCGCCCCTGACGTAAATGACACAGATGAATTGAATTACAAAAGTACTTTTCAAAAGTATTTGTCGAAATTCATTCGAAGTTTAAATCAATAGCTTTATAAATATTGCGCTTTGAAAGCGACTCCTGGGGTATTCAATAATTAGAAAAGGGTTTTATCAACCATTTTAAGCCATATTGGATTTGAGAATGCTTTGTTTGTTCTTGTATCTTCTACGACTAAACTTACCCAGCCAGATTTTTGTGGCACATCAAAGACTACCGATGCTTTGTCACCCGATAAGGTTTGCACGTCGATAATCCCATCATTACTGATTAACTGCACAGACTTAAGTCCATTGACCGATAGCAGGTCAAAGCGAATCGATTGTGGCTGATTTTCAGCTAACCTTAGCGTATCGCCAAACATCACGTTTTTTGTGTAAATCACAGGACCAAAAGAGGCGTATGAGTGGCCATTTTTCATTGCCTGAGTAAACGCTTTGGCATCTGGTTTACTGGCTGTGTAGACAAACATACGGTTATGACCGCTTGTTTCATTCCAGACATCGTGCGTATCGGATCCTGCGGTGTAGTAATAGGGTAAACCTTCAGACCATAGCTGGCGGGCTTTCACAACTGCCTGTTTATAATTCACTTCTGAATTTATCTCAATTAAATCGAATGTTGGATCAAAGCCGCCGGGTACTGTTTTTTTATTTAGACTGCTCAAGTAACCATAAGGGATATAGGGGTGGTTAGAAGCAATAGCTGTAGCACCCATTCGCCGTGCGTCTTTAATAATGCTTTGAATATTATCCACGCCGGGGTCCACAGATAACTTTGCGCCAACATCAATCGGAAACACATTAAAGTGCCCCCATGACGGCGATACTTCTATGGATGGAATAAATGGCACACCACGTTTGTCTGATAATGCTTTAATAGCCTTATGATTTTTGGTTGAGTCATGGTCGCTTACAAATGTCACATTAAGGCCTGCTGCAAGTTGCGAGCGTACCAAGTACTCGGCAGATGTTGTGCCTTCCAGCACATCAGCATGATGGTGAAGGTCACCGGCATACCAACCATGCTGAGTTGGGTAGGTGCTGACAGGAATAGCACTGATTAGGTTGGTTGTTTGATTGGGCATAACATTGGCATCAATGAATACCGGTTTAGCTACAAAGTTTGCGCCAGCAGAAACTTTAAGCTGGTAATCGCCGGGGGCCAGAGTAAATTGAGCCTGACCCATGTTGTCTAACTCGGTGAAAAATGTTTTTGCACCAAAAAATTCAATCAGAGGTTTATTGCCCTTTTCAATTTGAATTTTAGCATCTAATGCAGCTGTTGTTTGTGCGTCTGTTACTTGAATATTGATTTTACCCGGGGCTAGCAGGTCATCAAATGTAAGGGGCAGTAACACATTATGTTTGATGCTAACGTTATGCTTTGTACTGTCGGAATAACCTTTACCTGATGCATACACTTGGTAATCACCTACAGGCAGATTAATATTATACATACCACCTTTACCTATCACCCAAATATAAGGCACACCTTCTTTAAGCACGACAACTGCTGGCTCAGCGACAGACTTACCCTGTTGGGTTTTAACGAATCCGGTTAATGTTCCCGCCTGCAGATTTTTACGCTTAATCTCTGTGTGAACTACCGATGAAAGGTCGCCACTGGCTAGCACCTGATAATCGCCTTCAAATGACATTGATTCTGATTTTTTCAGAGTATGTTGAGTATATAAATCACGTGATTTATTTTTTAGCTGTGTCATGTAAGGTGCGTGTAATGCGATGGCCCAATCAGTGTCATAACCTACAAATCGATCTGATATAGGATTATCGATAACGGCTTGATCTTGACCAGCATAACCTGGCACGGCAAACTTATAACCCCCATCTGGCCAAAGCGTATAACCGGATAACATATCCGCTAATTCATCACCTTGGTTGGTCATAGTGGTCTTAACGTGAATACGGTCAGAGCCAGATGCTAGGCTGTAGATAGTACTAATCACTACGTTGCCAAAATCACGCGTTACCTTAACAATTGCCTCATCTTTACTGTCTTTGATAATATCAACAGTTTGATAGGTATTTGGCCAACTTGACCAGTTATCCGGAATGAAATCAGCAAAGGCAACACGGTCATTACTTAACGATCCATCCGCTTTTACGTTGGCAATATCAACAATACAGCCACGTGCAACACCCCAAGGAGGTGCTGACCCTAACGCTAAGGAAAACGCCAACTTATCATTTTTAATGGTTAAGTCTTTATCAGACACTGCGTTACCGGCCGGTATGATTGTTTTGCCATGAACAATAGAGACAGCTGCATGAATGTTAAATGACACAGTCAAACTAGTCACTGATACAAGACTGATAACCAGCAAGGATTGATAAAACGGTTTTAGCATGGGAATTACCTAACGATGAATAGAATCTTATTTGTAGTCTGAGCGCGGTGAGGGTAAACGCTGTGTCTGAACTAAGCAATGAGCAGTAGACTTTAATCGAAGGTCGCAATGACATCGATGTTGAATCGCACGACAGTCAAGCTGGTGTAAATGATAGTTAACTTAGCTCTGGTCCTAAATATTTTATCGTTCTAAATGGGACGGTTTTCAGCGCTCTTATTATCTATTGTTTAGGTGTTCGGAGTAACTTAGCGACCGAGCTTGCGGTGGCTGTAAGCTCGTTATCTTCGTTGTAGAGGTGACCTTCCATAAAAGCTGTTTTGTAGCTTTGTTTTATTACCCAGCCCTCAACACGGAGCTTCCCGGCACGTGTCGGTGCAAGGTAAGACGTTTTTATTTCAAGAGATGAAACATTTAAAATTTCTTGGTCGCATATAAAAATTGCATGGCTCATGGCTGCATCTAGCATGGCCGTAACAAAACCTCCTTGGACAATATCGATTGAATGGCAGAAGTCTTTGCTGATATTGAATTCAAAGGTACAAGCTGTTTTGTTAGAATCGAAATCCACAAGTTGCCCACCAAGCATCTTAATAAATTTTGGACCGCGATCATCTATTTGTTTAATGGTATTTTCTTTACTCTTCATAAATTTTTTTGTTTTTTCTTTGTTTAGCTTATTTGGAGAATAAGTCTGATGCCTGTGCTATGCAACACCAAATAATAATGAACATATCCATCGCATTTCACTAGAAGTCTAAATAGGTGCCTTGTTAATTATTTTGGTCCATCATTACATTACAACTTGTGCCATTAATGACAATCTCGGCGGTGGTTTTCAGTGTGGTCTATCGTGTGACTGGTCGGGTGTATGTTGGCGCCTTTATTAACGCCATGCTCATTACTTGGGTGATTGTTGCGAGCCAGGCAACGCATTACTTATTTTGATTAATGTTTTTCTAGGCAATTCGGTAGCGTCGCTTTGACAAAATAGAATTTTATGGCGCCAAGCATAACTATAATGGCCTTAACTTGTGAAGTCTCGTGAGCTTATTTAGTAAAAAATTACCGGAGCAGTCAATGCAAACTCACAAACTAGTATTTTTATTATGCAGTCGCGATAATTGAAATAAGATGTTTTTTCAAACATAACTTCATCCAAATAAAGCGCGTAGGACAAATCACGTATGGAAAATTCCCCAGACCAGTCCATAAATTACTAAACCTCATCATAATTTATGTTGAGTAATAATTGCACCGAGATACCAATTAAATGTCTAAAGTTATTTTTAAATTAAATAACGTGGGTGTTTTGTTATTTAATTTCAACGTGTTCGTCCAGACTATTAAAGGCTCTATGTAAGCTTAATTTAACAAATCGCTTACTATCGATATTTAATCATTTTTGGGTGTTAAAATTCTGCAAGCTATGTCGATTTAGACAAATTTTTATAGATAATTCGGAACCTCTCAAACTGTCAGCATTGTTTACACTTTTAATCTTTCGATTATTATTGTATTTTTAAATTTCAATTTAATATATATATTAAACAGAAGGTTAAGTTTTTTTTAACAGTATTTTTTTTTTGTGGCTTAACATTTGCTTTGTGTTTATAATCGAAAAATAGTATTCAAAACGAATTACCACTATTTAATTTACAAGGAAATTTTATGTCAATTCAAATTAATCGGTCGTTGCTAAAAGCATCTGTACTATTATTAACCAGTTTGTTTATAGTTAACGCTCAAGCAGGCGTTGTAAACAGTACATTAGCTTTAACGACAACAAACCCAGATATTTCTTCAGGTTTTATTACTTCTGATTACACAGGCGATTCAACTGGTGGTTTATTTACTGCTAATGGTTTTGCGACACAGCTTACTACTGCCATCCCTACTAATGAAGCCATTGCAAATGGAACGTTTAATCTAACCGCTAATATCCAGGAAAGTGCTGGCACTGCTAACGGACTTCTTTCTATTGGCGGTACTATAGCTGCACTAGGTTTTAATAGCGCCACACTAATAACGGGAAACCTTTTGCAAGTAGGCGGCCCGAGTATTGCACTAAACTTCTTGTTTAATGTAACTGGCGGCGATGCCGCATCACTATACGGTGGAATAGGATCTACGATTGGTGTGATTATGAATTTTACTGGTTATAACGGCGATTTTAATGCTGATTTTGCAAGTGACCCAGATAATGCCACATCAGACACATTTGCAGTTTCAGCTCCTAATTCATTGTCAATTTTCCTAATCGGTTTCATTGCATTAGGATTACGTAAAAAACTTCGCGGGTAGCTTAATACATCTGTCTTGTTGATAAACTTGGGTTGTTTAGGCAGCCCAAAAACACCTTTTAATGATTTAACATATGTATTTTATTTAATGATTTTCCAAAAAAAAGTTTCTGCAGTATTTCGAAAGAAATGATTATTATTATACAGTTGGACAGTTTAGCCATATGAAGATTTTTTTTCGTTAAGTATCATCTACAAGATCTATAGTAAACGAGTAGTAATATCAAAAGCGGTATCATCGCATTTGGATTACGCAGAAAACATAACGGGAAGTTTGTGGTCGTCCCGTTCACGCACTTAGATTAATTAAGTAACCTAAGTATTTAAAGTCTGAGAGGAAGATTACACTCATGAATTTTTTGAAAACAGCTTTTACAATAAATCGAAAAAAATCAATATTGTTGTTTATAACGTGTTTATTTGCTTCCACCGTTAATGCGGTGTTAAGTGGTGTTATTGTACAAAGTCCCCAGTTTGTATTTAATAAAAACTTAACATCTACCAAATCGACGATTTATAACGCATCCTCAGATTTATTCAAAGTCACTGCGCGTCCGGATGCTTTTAAAAACATCAGTGGTCCACCATCGGGAGTTACCGCTAGTGCTGGCGGAGTTCAAAAACTGACAATCAACATAGAAGTTGATTCAAACGGAAACTTAGTAGGTGGAATAGCTGAAGATGATCTTGTTTTAATCGGTGCAGTTAGTAACGGCGCTGTTGTTGGAGACGGTGTATTGCTAACGGCTGAAGTGACTAGCTTCGGGTATGCTTTCGGAGGCGTCGTTGCAAATTTCGATATGATCTTTACTATCACCGGCGGTCAGTTAGCGGGCGATTACCCTAACGGCGTAGTGGGTATAAAATACGCGTCTGAAAATTCTAATTTCATTAATTTCGAAACAAGTTTTAGCGGTGATGCTAAAGGTAATTTGGGAAAAACTCCTGTCATTCCTGTGCCAGATATCGCTATTTGCACTTTAGTTAGCATTGATAACGTCAACTTCTTTGATGCCGACAATATCAGCGGTGATAGCTGTGACGTTTACCCTCAATCTATTCCTTCGGGTGTCGTTGGTAATGTTGATGCTTATTATCAATATGTAGTGACTAATACGGGTCCTGAAACATTAACCAATGTTAAGATTGACGACCCAACACTTATGATTGCTGGCGTCCCTGTTCCTGGTGGCGATATGGCACCGGGTCAGGTGCGTGTTATCGATCAAAATGACTCTGGTTATTCGACGCTCTTCTTCCCAAATCGCTGCGAAGATACCCTAGGTTTAAAAACAAACCTTGCTACTGTTACAGGCACAGGTGTAGTGAGCAATGTCGACGTGAGTGATGATGATCCCGCTAATGTGCAGTGTAACGCTACACCAGAAATTGATATCCGTAAGGAAGTCAGCGTAGACGGTGGTCCATTCTTGGACGCTAACTCTGTTGCTTCAGCCGCATTTGCTAATTTAATGTCGAGTGCCGAGTATCGTTTAATTGTGACAAACACAGGTAACGAAGATTTAGTAAACTTATCCATTACCGACACGACATTAGGAATTAACAGTGTTGGCATCGCTGCCTTGAATTCGGGTGAATTTGTGACTATCACAAGTGGTGACATCGGTTTCTCTGTTCTCTACGTATCCGACATATGTGATTCAACCGGTACTAAGTTGAACGTTGCAGATGTGGCAGCAAGCGGCAAATTTTCTGATGTCATGGTGGACGATGCTGACCCTGCAAACGTAGTTTGCGGTGATCCGAAAATACGCTTACTTAAGCAAGTAAGTATTGACGGCACAAATTTCTTTGACGCTGACCAAGCCAGTGACGCCGATGTTCCTGTGGGTTTAGTGGGCCAAACTGACGCAACTTATCGCTTAGTAGTAAAAAACATCGGAACTGAAGTTTTGACCAATGTAGCGATAGCCGACCCAACCTTAGGCATAAACCAAACAATTGACAATTTAATGGTAGGTGAAACGCTAGTTATCGGATCGGGTGATACTGGTTTTGCAAGCCTAGAGGTTCTGAACTTGTGTGATAACACAGGCAATAAATATAATATTGCCTCTGCAAGCGCAACTGGCCAAGACAGCAACACCGCGGTAGGTGATCAAAACCCTGCTAATGTTCGTTGCATTAATGGGCCAGAAATTGAACTACTTAAACAAGTTAGTTTGACCGGTGATGCGCCATTTTTTGATGCTGATACTGCTGCTGATGCAGTAAATGGTTTGATGGGTAACAATGCGACTTATCGTTTAATCGTGCGAAATATCGGAGACGAAAGTGTAACTAATATTGTTATAGACGACGCTACACTTGGAATTAATGATTTTCCATTGGTCGGTCTAACTATGGGGCCTGGTGAAGAAGTCATTATCGATGCTGACAACGCTGTTTATACTATTCCAGAGCTATTTAAGCACAATAGATGTGATTCCATCGGCAACAAAAGCAATATCGCTTCGGTTGATGCAGAAGGTACAATTTCAGGATTGCCTGTTGGCGCCAACAACGAAGCGAACGTGAACTGTGCACAAGTTGAAGTATGTAGTTTATCACTTACTCAACAGTGTGCCATTGTTGATGTTCCTGCGTCTGATAACTTGCTTTGTGAAGCTAAAATAAAAGCGACTACTTTCAGATACACTGGACCTACCATTTTGGGTGCAACAGTCGTGTTTAAAGGTAAAAATGGTGATTCGGCTACTTATTCAAACGTTGAACTTATCTCTGGTGTAACTATCTTAACCTCTGCCTCTCAAAACGGTTTTACCATTGATGGAAATTACGATTTGGGATCAAAAACCAACATAACTATTAATGGTGTATTAGAAATCATCCATACCAGTTGTTCAGCCGTTTATTATGCCGGTCGTCCCGCTCCATTAGATAGCAATACACCTAACCCAGCCAACAGCTATAAAGGTGATCCATCACCAAACTGGTTTGTGGTTAACTTTGAAGATAAATACGATAATTTTGTAAGTGAAGCGCCTGGAACACCTGGTGTGTTCACTGAAAGTTGCTCAGCTATCTCTCACTCTGCTGTTGATGTTCTCCATCAATACACCGTTACCAACACAGGTAGCACTACTATTGATTTGACCAGTATCTTTGATAGCAACCTAGGTAATGTATTGGATGTTATTCCTACGCAGCTTGCTGCAGGTGAGCATTACAGCGTTCAAGCTACTTCTTCAGAATTTGGCACATCAACGCAATCATCATTTGCTACGGCTAATATTTCTGATGACGCTTCAAATAGTTGTGATGCCAGCGATTCTGTTGATATCTCAGTAGAGCCGCCGCAGGAGCCGATAAGCTGTAGAGACATCAAACATATTACAAGTATGTCAATGATTTGGAACGGCCCAGATGGTGTGGATATTGAATCAGCCACTGGTCAAACTTTTACCGGTGTAAACAATGGCAACCAGATTACGTTTAATGTCTTAGATAGAGGCAATGACACTGACTTATATATAAGCGGCGCGGTGGTTGGTACATCTAGATTTCACAAGAGTTGTTCTGATAAAGAAATGGCAGGCAACGAAGATTGTGGAATGGCACAAGGTAATGGCAAGGATAACCGCTCTGACTTATTAAACTTATTTCTACTCGATGGACTGACAGGTCAATATGGTAGTTTTGCATGTAACATAGACAATACTGGCATCGTCCTCGGTGTAGGCGGTAACAACGGCGGTGGCAACACAGGCGGTGGTGGTAAGGGTGGTAAAGACAAAGGTAAGCACAAGCACAAAGATAAGCACAATCACAAAAGCAAAGATAAGCACAAAAGCAAAAGCAAAGGTAAGCATAAGAGCAAAGGTAAACATAAGAGCAAAAGCAAAGGTAAGAAAAAATGACAGGTATAATGTTTTTTCATTCCAACATTGTTATGTTTGATGATCAGTAAGCTCTTAATATTGATGCCACTTATCTTTAATTAAAAGCCTTAAAAAAAAGCTCCGCTATTTAGCGGAGCTTTTTTTTATCTATCAAATTTGGCAAACTCGACAAACAGAAAGGCGTTTTTATCTACCAGATCAGGGAAAATAATTTGAATGCTAAGTGAGTTAACAGTTAATGATATTGTGTAAAGAGGGCCATAGGATGTGCGTAATAACAGTGTGAGTGATAGGTAAGCCTGCAAGGTAGCGCATGCGATACATAATCAACTGAACACTTGCGTATTTAAGGCTGTAATAGCCTTCAGGAATCTATAACGGGGTATAAAATAATGAGAGAGTCGTTTGCCATTTACAGATCACAGCTTACTTATGCATAGTTTCGTTAATTAACCTATGAAGTTGCTTAGTAGATGCAGGTACCGAAGTTAAGATTGCAATCATTGAACTCAATGATTGAAAAGAGCAAATGCCAACGTCTGACATAAATAAAGCGGCTCGGTAGACGGCAAATTTTGTATTTTTACGCGCCAACAATATGTGTCACAAGAGGCAAAAAGTGGGTGAAATGGTCACTAGCACGCAGTGTGATACAACCCACGAAACTTAAACTTAACGGTGCACTGACCAAAGTATCAGGTGGTTAAGTTGCCCACTAAAATTAGACCTAACTAAAGTATTCAATGTACCTTACGATATGACAATCTTTGCGTTCTTTGATGTCAATACAATAAGATCATATCTTCATATGATTTTGCTACTTTAAAATGGGTAATATTGATGAAAAGTTGTCAGTCCAATAAATGGGCTCTCTCACAATAAGAGGCTCCCATTGATGTTCTTCTAAAAATTCTGTATTTGGTAAATCTGAACTTGAGCGCGCCATAATGATCCATTCAGATGATGTTAATAAATATATAGAATAATCACGATCCGATGCTTCTGTCGTTTTACGATATGCTTTCAAATTATATTTTTGGACAAACTTTGCAAGCACTGGTTTTAGGTTCAAATGACGATTGGTAATATTAAATGCAAGGATACCGTTGTCTTTAAGTTTATTAAGATAAAGTTGGAAGGCTTCATCTGTGAGTAAATGAATAGGTAAAGAATCTGATGAATAAGCATCTAGGAACATGATCCCATAACGCTTGTCATTAACCTCTTGTAACTTAAGTCTCGCATCCCCTAATATAACATTCTTTTGCCCTTCACAGTCGCGTAGATAAGTAAAATATCGATCGTCCTGCGCAATATCAATAACGATCGGATCAATTTCATAAAGATCTATCTCTTGATTATTTGATGCAAAGCAAGTCAAAGTACCCACACCTAGGCCTGTAACAGCAATGGGATCTTGCTTTTTAGATAATGGTAATACATCTTTGAATTCTGTTAAGAGATGTTGATAATAGGTACCCGGTCTCAGTGCGTACCGAGGATCTTTAAATTGCCCACCATGAAATGTAGTGCCGTGATAATATTTGTAAGCATTATGTTCTGGGTCATAAGTCACTTCACTGATCCCAAAGAAGTTTCTGGCTTTAAAGACCGTCTCGGGCTCGTTTTTTTGCATCACTAAGGTTTGTTCTTGGGTTCTTGTTATGTTCATATATATTGAATAAGTAGGGTCTACAAGCAAAAATGCAATCACAATCAATAAACTACGTTGAAGAGATTGATTAGTATAAAATACAATAATCATCAATATTTGAACGGTTGCTAGGCTAAGCTCTTTATCAGTATCAAGTTGAAACCAACCAAGCATAAGTAATAAAATTAATATGACGCCAAATAGACAATTTTTCAAAAGTGTCTTTAAATTAAAAATACCCTTTAAGTGCCCCATCGCAAACACTGAAACGCATAAGATTAAATAATATTCAATCGCACCTATAAATAAATATGGGGCAAGAACGGCATTAAATAAACCTCCCAATGCACCACCAATCGACATCCACATATAAAAATACGTTAAATGCTCTGCCCTAGGTTTCGCAAGCGATAATCGGCCATGTGCCATCATAGCAACAACAAAAAATG
>CAZMDX010000471.1:0-2153 GCA_964564805.1 uncultured Pseudoalteromonas sp.
AAACAGCATAATCAAAATACAGCTCATTAAACCTAGGGCTAAACCCGCTATATTAATAACCGAAAATACGCCGTTTTTGATGATATTGCGCCAAGCTGTTATTAGATAATTTCTAAACATAATCTATTCCTCTTTATTGATGTCAGAGCTATGCTGCACGGACACTTTCGGTCACCACAGCGCCATCAAATAAATTAATGGTTCTATTCGCATAATCAGCATGTGCAGGGCTATGTGTCACCATCACAATAGTGGAACCTTGTAGGTTAAGTGAACGCAGCATTTCCATCACTTCTTGGCCGTGAGCACTATCAAGATTTCCAGTTGGCTCATCTGCCAAGATCAGCCCTTGATTACCCACCACGGCCCTAGCTACGGCAACACGCTGTTGCTGACCACCAGATAATTGACTGGGCATATGTTTGGCACGATGGGCAACACCGACCATATCCATCACAATCGTCACTTTTTCTTTGCGCTGTGCGGCGGGCATATTGTGATAAAGCAAAGCCAACTCAATATTTTCAGCGACAGTTAATTCCTCAATCAAATTAAAGTTCTGGAAGATAAAACCAATATGATGTTTACGAACCGCTGAAAGCTGTTTTTCTGAATAACCAGAAATGTCTTCATCATTAAAAATATATTGACCACTGCTCGGAGAATCCAACATGCCTATTAAATTCAATAAGGTAGATTTACCGCAACCTGAAGGGCCCATAATGGCCACAAACTCACCTTTTTGTATTTCAATGTTCACGTTATTTAACGCAACCGTTTCTACTTCGTCGGTACGATACATTCTGCATAAATTGTGTAGTTTTAACATTTTACTTTCCTTAATTTTTTAAAATAATTCTGTTTTAATAATAGTTGCTTGAGGCCTATTTGAGACTAATTTAAGGCTTAATTAAGCTTTAGTAGCGCCATATCCTGATAACTTGTATAAGGGCTGGTCACCACTTTTTCGCCCACATCTAACCCTAAATCACTTCAATAAAGCGGCTATTGCGCCTACCCAATCTCACGGTGCGTCTAACGGCTTGATTGCCATCTTGAGTCAAAACAAAAATCCAGTTGCCAGCGGTGTCTTGATAAAATGCCCCATTAGGGATCAACAATGCTTCGCTAGCATCGCCTAAGGTGAGTTTGGTTTGTATAGTCTGCCCACGGCGGATATTTGATGGTTGTGCTTGAGTGAATTTAAAATCGACTTCGAACTGTCCATTTTGTACCTGCGGATAAACTTTCGAGACAACCATAGCGTAATTTTCGTAGCTTGCCTGTTGACCAATATCGACTCTGCCTAAGTAAAATTCATCGATAAAGGCGGTGACTTTGAAATCATTAGGCGTGTCAATTTGACCAAGACGTTCCCCCCTTCCTATACTCTGTCCCACCTCGACATTGAACCCAGACAACGTGCCATCAACAGGTGCCTTAACATTCATGTTATCGAGGTTTTGTCTTGATATGGCTAAGCTACCTTCAAGCCTTTTGGTGGTGACCTTTAAAAACACTAATTGTTCTGTCTGCATGCGCGCATCAGATTGCTGACTTTCTAAGGTCAAAGCCAGTCGACTTTTATACCAATCAAAAGTGTCATAAGTATCATCAAAAGCAGACTGGCTCACCGCACCAGTTTTGACCAATTCTTGTTCGCGGGAAACTTGTCTACTTAGCAGTTTAATTTGATACCTGATATCGACCAGATTACGTTTATGCTCAAGGCGGTTTTGCTCAAGGCTAAGTTCAATTGAGCGCATATTATTAAGTTGCTCTGCCACTCTTGCTTCATTGCCTAAGACACTCAATTGCAAAGACGCATTCGATAATTCAACAATCAAGTCACCGGCTTTAAGGCTGGCGCCATCTTCCACCAATATACGTTCCACTCTTCCACCTTCAACCGCATCCAAATAAACAGTTTTGGCGGGTGTAACTCGACCTCGAATAGGTATAAAGTCTTCAAAGATGCCAGACTGCACAGTGGATATAGCAATACGGTCAGTTGCCACACTCAACGCTTTACCGCTGGGCGCATTGAGTAACCAGTACACTAACAATGCCACTACACTAAAACCGATGAGCAATAAAATCGCACGTTTAAGCGGGTTGCTCTGCGGCGAAATTTTGCGATCCATACCAGCGCC
>CAZMDX010000472.1:0-4585 GCA_964564805.1 uncultured Pseudoalteromonas sp.
GATGGGGTTTGACCTGATGCGCCTGGCTTCTGCTAAACGTGGTGATAGATCACGACGATTAGACGACCGGTACTTATTTTTAGAAGCCTTGTTGTCGGCTAGAGAACAACTGTATTTTAGTTACCAAGGATTTAGTCAAAAGGACAATAGTCCTTCTGCGCCCTCTATTTTGCTCAGTGAATTAATGGAATATTGCCAACAAGGATTTTGTTTAAATGGAGAGTTAGGCTTAGATGTAGAGCATACGGAGCAAAACCTACTGGCACACTTAACGATCAAACATAAATTGCAGCCATTTAATCAAGCGTATTTTAAGGGCAAAGGTGAGGGTAAAGATGAGGTCGAAGGCGAGGTTAAAGCTGAGACAGTTCTAACTCTCAATAAGTCTGAATCATATTTAAGTTTTAACCAAAAACAACAAGCGATTGCCGAACAGTTGCAGCAACCCGCAAAAGCATTAATGTTTAACACACAGCAATTGACACAACCATTAGAACAATCGACACAGTTTGAACTTGAAGCCATGGTCCAGTTTTTTCATAATCCGGCCAAAGCGTTTTTTATGCAGCGTTGGCAAACTCGTTTTTATCCCTTAGGGCAACAAAGTAGTGATGAAGAACCTTTTTCATTTGATGGTTTAGACAAATATCAATTAAATCGAAGGATGACCCAGAACACACTTAATATGAACCTTGATAAGCACCTCAATGCCAGTTTAGATTTGCACAATAAAGGGAGTAACGATGGCTATGAACATAATAGAAACGATAATGTAGATACAACAACATCGACTGAGTTAGCTATCGAACAACCTAATAAAATATCTAGTATTTTGAACGAACTCAGAGCCGAAGGAAAGTTACCCGCAGGGCAAAGCGGAGAATTAGCACTGAGACCACTAGCGAAGCAAAGCAAACAATTAGCCGAACAGATCAGACAATTAAATCAATCGCTGTCCACAGCAAAAAGTGTTGATATTGAGTTATCCATTGATGATGTCATTTTGACAGGGCGTATTGATAGTCTGTACGAGCATAACTTGATACTTTGGCGCGCAGGTAGGTTAAGAGCAAAAGATCGTATTACCTTGTATTTACAATGGTTATGTTTGTGTGCGAATCCATCTACAACAGCATTTCAAAGCGGACTTAATCAGGCCCACTTTATCAGTACTGATAAATTGTATTCACTGCCAGTGATTGAGCAACAAGTGGCCTCACAACAACTCGCTATTTGGCTTGAGCATTG
This sequence comes from uncultured Pseudoalteromonas sp., assembly GCA_964564805.1. Taxonomy (GTDB): domain Bacteria; phylum Pseudomonadota; class Gammaproteobacteria; order Enterobacterales; family Alteromonadaceae; genus Paraglaciecola. The sequence continues at coordinate 1,249 of CAZMDX010000472.1, forward strand.
GCAGCTAGGTGGCGATAAAATTCTCCACTTCTACCCAGAGGCCGCTTGGCAGTGGGTAACAAGTCAGGACTTAAATAAAACATTAAATACATTTAAAGGTAATGACTTTGCCGCAGGTGAGGGCACCGAAGCGCACATTAAAAGGGTTTGCTCAGACTTAACCGAACATTTTGAGCCTTTCAGTCAAATAGCACAGAGATTACTTTTGCCCCTTGTTGAATTAGGTGATGCAAAATGAACCCTAGCCTAGTTCACGATGGGACTCTTGATCCTGAATCTAATCCCAACGTTAGTGAAAACCCAGCAATCAAATCCGCTGCTATGCAACCACTGGATACATTTACTTTTCCTCTGACTGGCGCATCGTTAATTGAAGCCAGTGCTGGTACAGGCAAAACATACACTATTGTTAATTTGTATATCCGTTTGTTACTCGGTCACGGCTGTAAACCTCTGGGTGTAGAGCAAATACTAGTGGTGACTTTTACCAATGCCGCCACAGGAGAGTTAAAAGAGCGTATTCGTCAGCGTTTACGCAAGGCTTATTTAGACTTTTTTGCCAAGCTCAGCAAAGATCCTTTTATTCAGCAGCTTATTGAGCAAAGTGAAAATGTTGAACTCGATTGCCAGCGTTTAGCCTTAGCCAGTAAACAAATGGACGAAGCGGCGGTGTATACTATTCATGGCTTTTGTCACAAGGCACTCACCGAACATGCTTTTGAAAGTGGTGCTATGTATGAGCAGAGTTTCATATTAGATGAAAGTGAATGGTTAAAAATGGCTGCTGAGGATTATTGGCGTAAACATGTGGTGACTTTGCCACAAAACACCTTACAGTTATTGCTAAAACACTGGGCGACACCTGATGCCATGATCAAAGGTATTGGTCGCTTGCTCAGTCAGCACGCTACGCCGCATCAAACCCAAGACGTCGATGCGGCTATTAAAAGCATTGATCAGTATGCTGAGCAGGTAACAAAACTTAAACGCTGGTGGTTATCAAATGATGTTAGCCAACAACTCAGTAAGGCTAAGTTAAACGGCCGCGCTAAATTGGGCAAATTGCCCACATTACAAGATATGCAGGCATTTTGTAAAAGTGACTTATTACAAATTGATTTTGATAAAACTGGTTGGCAGTTGTTCACTCCAGAGCAAATCGCTAAAGCGGCTAAAAAAGGCAGTGAGGACATATCTCACTTAGATTTTAGCCAGTTTGAACAATTACAAAGCATGTTATTACGTTGCCAACAAAACTTAACCTTAGCGTTTAGCCAACACGCGATGTCGGTGGTGTCAGCTAATCTTAAATCTCATAAAGAAATGTTACATTTGTTATCGCCTGACGATCTATTAACGGGTTTACAGCGCGCTTTAAGACAACAAACGGGTGCTGATAATATCGGTGATAACCCTGAGAATGATAAAATTAGTAACAATAACAATAACAGAAACACTTTAGCCAATACCATCAGGCAAAACTACCCAGCGGCATTGATTGATGAATTTCAAGACACCGACCCAGTTCAGTTTGAAGTATTCCAAGGTATTTACGGCGTGTCTCAGGATGAATCTGATTTAGGGCATAGCTTTGAGGGTCGTCCTGAGAATGAGTCAGAGCGACCAAAAGCCTGTTGGATCATGATTGGTGATCCCAAGCAGGCCATTTATGCGTTTCGTGGTGCAGATATTTTTACCTATATAAAAGCGAAAGACTGGGTTAACAACTTGCGGCATTTTACTTTAGCTACTAACTGGCGTTCAGCACCAAAATTAGTCAATGGTATTAACCAATTATTTGAAAACAGCCGTAAAGGTTTCTTATTTGAGCAAAGTATTCCTTTTTATCCCGTCAAAGCAGCGCAAAAGTTTGAAGGGTTGACCGTGCAAGGTAAAGTAGTGGAGACTTTAGACTTTCAACACTTATGTAGTACCGAAAACTTACCCATTTCAGCTAGTGAAGCCTCTACTCAATTAGCCATTGCCACAGCCAATCAAATATCTCATTGGCTGTATTTAGCTCAAACAGATGAAGCGCAGATAAAACATCGCGCTATTACCGCCTCAGACTGTTGTGTATTGGTGCGTAATCGTAACGAAGCACAAATGATTAAAAGTGCCTTGTCTGCAGTGAATGTGGCTAGTGTGTTTTTAGCCCGCAAAAGTGTATTTTCTACCCAAATTGCTGTTGACGTATTTAGATTACTCAAAGCCCTTAGCCAACCTGCCGACGAACGGTTGTTAAAAGCAGCGTTGATGAGTGAGTTATTTACCTTCGATGCGCAGCAGTTAGATACGCTATTTAACGACGAATCAAGCTGGCAAGATGTGTTAGAACAACGTTTTTACTGGCACCAAACGTGGCAAAGATATGGTTTGATCCGCGCCATAAACCAAGTGATGCAACACTTTGATGTCGAACAAGGTTTGATTAAGTATCAACCCGATGGCTTAAGGCGTGTGACTGATTTACGCCATTTAACCGAATTATTACAACAACAAAGTTTACAGTTGGTAGGCGAAGCGCAGCTTATTCACTGGTTTGAAAGCTGTTTGCTAGAGCCTGACCACCAAAGCGATAACCAACAAATGCGTCTAGAAAGTGACGCTAATTTAGTGCAAATTATTACTTTACATTCATCTAAAGGTTTGGAATTTCCGTTAGTGTTTATCCCTTTTGCTAGCAGTTATAAAGCAGCGCAACAAGCCTTGTATCATAATGATGAACAGCAGCTTGAAGTAGATTTTTTAATCCAAGAGCAAAACCTCCAAAAAGCAGATTTTGAGCGTTTAGCTGAAGATATCCGTTTGTTTTATGTAGCTGTCACCCGAGCTATTTATTATTGCTCTATTGGTGTGTGGAATATTAGCTTAGGAAAAAGTAAAAAAGTATCAGGCTTCAACCAATCAGCTTTGGGTTGTTTGTTGATGTCATCCAAAGATGATGCAGATGAAGATACTGAACAAGTCGATACCCAAAAATTGATCACCGATCAGCACATCACTCAGCGTATCCATGCATTAGCGTCTAAGTGCGACATGTCATATCGCAATTTTACTCAAATCCAATCAAACCTCCCTCAGGGGTGGGTATCACAAGATACTGATCCCAAACTATCACAACTTAAAACGTTACAACTTACGAAACCAGTAAACAGGGCATGGCGCTTAACCAGTTATTCGGCTATCAGCAGTCAACAAGTACATTTAGATATGCCAGCACCGGGGCAAGATGAAGGGCAAGACCAAGTGTTAAATTTAGTGCAGGATGAGGAGCTTGTTGAAATATCAGAACAAAGCACCGAGCTGGCGCAAAGTCCCTTTAACTTTGAGCGTG
>CAZMDX010000473.1:0-7104 GCA_964564805.1 uncultured Pseudoalteromonas sp.
CACAGAGGAAGAATAAACGATACCGTTAAGTGAAATAATCGCTACTTCTGTGGTTCCGCCACCAATATCTACCACCATTGAGCCTGTCGCTTCTGAAACCGGCAAACCAGCCCCAATAGCAGCTGCCATAGGTTCGTCAATCAAATAGACTTCACGAGCACCCGCGCCTAATGCTGATTCACGAATAGCACGTCGTTCAACCTGTGTTGAACCGCAAGGAACACACACCAGTACTCTAGGACTAGGGCGTAAAAAATTATTGTCGTGTACTTGCTTGATAAAATGCTGAAGCATTTTTTCTGTCACATAAAAATCCGCAATAACCCCGTCTTTCATAGGTCGAATTGCTTTTATGTTACCGGGAGTCCTACCCAACATTTGTTTTGCTTCACGTCCCACGGCCGCTACACTTTTTGGACCACCTGGACCGCGTTCTTGACGGATCGCAACAACAGAAGGTTCGTTGAGAACAATACCCTGATCTTTAATATAGATTAGCGTATTTGCCGTGCCGAGGTCGATTGACAAATCGTTGGAAAACATTCCCCGAAGCTTTTTGAACATGTAAAAACCGCACTTTGGTTGATAAGGATAATATTTGACTAACTGTACCAACGCTCTGAGATTTGGGCAAGTACAGAGCATCAACAAGACCATAAAAATAAGGGTTTCAGTGCATTTTTATTAATTAAAGACTAAAACAAACAATAAAATACTGTAATTGACTATAGTAAGTTGGCAATCAAAATTAAAAACATTAAGTACCAGATGAACCAAGAACTATTAAAACAGCGTTATCAAAGAGAGCGGCAAGCAAGGCAAGCTGCAGAAATTACCTTAGAGAAAAAGTCTCTTGAACTATTTCAGCGTAATCAAGAGCTAGAAAATTTCAAAAATGATCTTGAACGGCAGGTTTTCGAGCGAACTAAAGAAGCAGTCAATGCAAAAACCGAAGCACGTTTGGCAAACCAAGCAAAATTAGACTTTTTAGCCAATATCAGTCATGAAATTAGAACACCTTTGACCGCTATTACTGGTTTTGCTGAAGTATTGTTGCAACACAAATTAAGCCTTGAAGAAACGGATCAATTTTTGACGACTATCGTCAGCAATAGTCGTCACTTAAGCACATTGTTTGGTGAAATATTAGATATTAGCAATATTGAAAATAAAAAATTATCACTTGAAAGCATACGATTTAACTTGCCCAACTTACTTCAAGATATTGAACAAATTTACCTTTTAAATTGCCAAAAAAAGCAACTTGATTTTTTCATGGTAATGGGATCTGTTATACCAGAATGGATAGTGGCAGACCCAACTAGGATAAGACAGGTGATACATAACTTATTAAGCAATGCGATTAAGTTTACTGAAACTGGAAGTATCAGTTTACATATTAAATTCACCTCGAATACAAGCATTTTACAGATAACAGTAATCGATACTGGCGAGGGCATTGCAAGTGATAACCAAACTCTAGTTTTCGAATATTTTCGCCAAGCTGATCCTAGTATAACGCGTAACTTTGGTGGTTCTGGATTAGGGTTATTTATCATTAAAAGTCTGGTTGAATTAATGGGCGGGGTAGTTGAACTTCAGTCTACTTTGGGTAAAGGTTCTCAGTTTTGTGTGACTATCGTCTGCCGAGAATATGAAGGTGAATGTGATTCTATCGTAAACCGAGACATTGTTGTTACTAAACCTCTGTCGATCCCTTCACTCGTTGGTAAGATTTTGCTAGTAGAAGATACCAAGGTGAATCAACAATTGATCACTTTTAATCTGCAGCAAACAGGAGCACAGGTAGATTTGGCAGTAAATGGGCTAGAAGGATTACAAAAGGCATTGGCCGTTCAATATGACCTGGTCTTGATGGATATTCAGATGCCAGTAATGGATGGTAAAGAAGCGATGAGAGCACTGCTACAGCTAGGTGTCAGTACACCTATTTACGCACTGACTGCGAATGTTATGTTGTCTGATATTCAGGAATATGTGGCTACCGGATTTACAGGTGTTTTGAGTAAACCTCTTGTATTAGAAAACTTACACGCAGTGCTTAAGCAACATCTGTCCGTTTGTTATAATAAATTACAAGAAACCCATTTATTTATTCCAGATCCTGAAGTGAGAAATTTATTTTATGAAGAGTTAGCTAAGCAATATATTGAAATAACTAGAAGCATTCAAAACCTCGACTATGCTGGTTTAATTAAGGTTACGCACATTATTAAGGGTTCAGCAGGAAGTTTTGGTTATGATGATTTAACTAATCTAGCTGCGCAATCTTTACAATTATTACAATGTAAGCATCATGTACATGGGCTCCAACTATGTATTAAGTTAAATCAAAAAGTAGCGGAAGTACTAAATGACTATAACGATTAATATATTATTGGTAGATGATGTTGAAAACAGCAGAGAGTTATTACGTGCTGCTGTGTTAGCTTGTATTCATGAGTACAAAGTAAAAATCGATGCTCATTTTTTCCATTCTTCTACGGGTGAGTTAATTCCCGAACAGATTAATCAGCATCGGATTAATTTGGTTTATTTAGATATCGACCTACCACACACAAGCGGTCTTGTGGTTCTCAAGCAAATTCGTCAAGTTATGTTAAAAACCATGGTGGTGATGGTTTCTGGTGAAAGCTCAGCATATAACGTCACCACTGCAATAAAAAATGGAGCGAATGGCTTTATTGTTAAACCTTTCAATTCTGGTCGTATTTTGGACTCTTTACAAAATTATCTAAAGAAGGTGCGTTTATTGTAAAAGGCCGCATATTCAAAGACATATGGATATAATTATCAATGTTTTTTCTGTATTAATTCTATCGTCATCCCAGTTACTACATTATTGCAAGCATTTGCTTGGCTGATGATCTAAACGCTTCTCCGATGCAGGTATATTGTTCGTACCACAAGCAAAATCGGCCAACGAATTAACCATAATTTATCTTTCGCATCGACTATAGGCTATCTTGTGAATAACTAAAATTGGCTTTTGGCTACTAAATTCTTGGTATAAATGATGAATCCGCGTGTTATTTAATGCTTGTTAGGGCCTCGATAACATTAATCTTGCTACATGTGGATATTGGCGTTTGTTTAACACTCCGCAATTTGTCCTATTGCATATTGTTTTTATCGATGATAGCTTTTTTGTCTTGTCTAACCGACCTTGTGTCGACACTCTGACAGGAGAAATTCTCATATTTTATATTTCTAATTCATTTCTATTTACGCAAATCACCTACCTGTTTCAGTAGCCGTAGCGTTTTTAAGCAGTAGCAAAATTTTACTTAGCTTATTGGGGGACAACAGTTTTAGTTTGATCTGTGATGTGATTATCGTAACCGGATTGTTTACAGATATCATGTCTTAGATTTGAAACCGATAGGTCGGTGGACAAAAAAATGGTCAAATAGACAGCTCATGATAATTGTAAAGTAGTTTTACGGTTCCATAGGGGGTAATTTATGACAACTATTTTATTATCGTAATATGAAACGGTCAGACTCTAACTCTTCGTTTAGCCCACATTACATTTATATTAATTAAATACCTCTCGCCATTGAATGATCTTATCGTTGCCCCTATATTGGCCAAAGGTGACGGTGGCTTGAGGAAAATCATTTGTGTCTAGTACGCTATCTCCATTCCAATTATAGTTTAAGTGATCTGACCAGACCTCACCTGAAACGCCCGGTAACAAACGCAATTTTACTTCACCTATCTTGTTATTAGAGTTGATAAGTAAAAAGTCATTGCTATCGTTTGTAACACCCTTTAACAAAAGGCCATCACTTGATATGTCGTTAATGTCTGCAGTGATGTCTACGCTTCCAATAGACTCTAATATCATATGGCCTGCCGATTCTGAAAAATTGATACTAGTACAATTATCCTCTGAATTGATTCGCCATTGGTTGTTGTCATCAACATATTCCACTTTTACGGGTACATTGAGTGACTCAGTTTCAGGCCCATATGTACTGTCTAATGCCAAACGTCCGTAACGCATGTTAGCACCAGTAATATTGGGAATAGTGAAAGACAGACATTCGCTATTGGCATAATCTGTCTGATAACACACGTCATGTTCATCGCTTAAGAAAGCGCTGGAAAACACCATGTTGATGGACGCAGTAAAAGGCGATACGATGCCAAAGGGAGTATTGTTGGAGCGTCTTTTGTTATAGTTAAAACTAGTCTCCGGAATTTGTACTTCAATTATGCCATCATAAACAACATTCCCAGTCGTAATTATAGGAATACTGCCTTTTGATATTTCATTGAAACTGTCTACAGCAGCATACGTGGAATTGTCACTAAGGTAGATACCATTGTCCACATCTGATTGACTTAGATTAAAAGTCCAGGGCGAAGCGCCGTAGTTTTCGGTGACAGCATCTAGGGCGTTTTTGCCGGTAAAGATTAATAATGGCTCTGAGCCTGCCACAAAGCCTATCTTTTCACCAAGATAACTAAACGTATCCTCGCAGGTATCTCGAAGTTCAGGTTGGGTTTTTGTCACTGAAAAATAGGCAGGAATGAAAGCGCCTAAGGTTAGTGTGCCTTGAGAGGAGATTATATTACCAAGGTAATCTGCGTCTTGAGTATCAATTTCAACGGTGCCCACTTCATCGTAATATGCTTGGGTATAACTGTATACTCCATCACTAAATACTAACGGAGAGGGAGTCGTTTCGGCAAACGTTGCCCCTAAACTAGTAGACATTATGCTAGTGTTAGCGCCGCCATACTTAAAATTTCCGTCGTTAGCATGAATAGAATCTGGAATTAGTCGTTTAACTTTAAGTTTTGAGGTGCCAGCTTTATAGTTTTTCAGTAATACGTCATTTACGCCGTAGGCTCCTATTGAAAGGGTAAAAGGCTCAGCGGCTACATTATCGTTCTGGTTTACCGCTAATTGCAAATAACTTGGGTATACATCCACGGTTGCATCATTAGAGTTGCTAATAGTGACACCATCCACTTCAGCCTGAACACTTAAGGATAATCGTCCGGCATCGGGGTAATTAAGCCCTGACAAATTGGCCACTCCTAGTGCATCAAATACAACACTTAAGGAGCCGGTATTATCACCTAAGCCAGATCCATTAATGGCGATATTACTCAGTTCTGTAACACATTCATTAGGCGTGACACAGTTATAGGTTAGGTCAACTGTTTGGGACCCTTCTAGTAAGGCTTCACAGACATTATTGTTGCTGCGAACGGCACGTAAATTAACATTAGTGAAATTGTTAGCAGCCAGTTGGTCAGTTAAGAGATCACCAATATTTGCCCCATAAATTTCAAAGCCATCATTTGAAAAGGTTATATCACAGGTTTCAGTATTGCCATTAAAACAACGTAAATCAGCGTCTGGAGTGGCACTAGTTTTCGCTAATGTAACGGTGCCCTGTTCGGTGACACTTAGGGTAGTCGTAGTTTCACCGGTAAATACTATGGTATCGCTATCTGCCCAGCCGGATGGTGACAAGGTGATGGAGGTTTCTTGGTCGTACAAGGTGTCACAATTTGCATCTGCGCAGGCTTTTATGGTCAGCGTTTCTGCCTCACAGGTAAACCCTTGCGCGTCATGTTCAATACGATAATGATGCAGGTTCACAGTATTACACGTCATGTCGGTAAACGTGCCACCGAGCGCTATTCCACCGGCTCGCTCATTAGTATGATTTCCTTCTGCATCATTAGCTTGGTCTTCTACAATCGAAAACCCGACACTCGAGGTCGTAATTGAACAACGTTTTAGCCAACCACCGTTGGGACCTGCACGTGTATTTTGGCTGGCAATCACTAGGGGGTTATTGTTATAAGTAATCAAATTTAACGCTTTGCAAGTATTTTGGCCTAAAATATTCTTACTAGTTTGAAATGACTCATAACTGATATCTGCGGTTAATTCACCTGACCCTGGCATAATAGCAATAAAACCTATGGTTTCATCATTACCTAAAGCGTCACTTTTTGTTTCTCCACGCTCCAGCGCTATCTGGAATTCTGTTTTATTAACAGCAGCAACAGTGGTGGCCAAAAAAGGAGTAGAAATTGGAAATGGGTCGGTCTCGTTATTCATAGTTTGTATAGAAGCGATGATGGCCGGTATTTGCGAAAACCCCAAGTCAGCAGTAGATATAGTGACCCAACCTTCACTTCCGCCAGTAAGATCACCTTGAAATTCGTTTGTACTCAAACTGCTCACCGACATTTTTGAACCGTCATCAAGGTTATAATCGCCCTCTGGAATAGCTAAAAAATCTACAGTTTGAGATACGTTGCCAGCTGGTTCGGGGACATTTTGATTTTCATCCGTAGTAACAGGTGACTCCACTTGAGCAATTTCAAAGCCAGTTGGAGTGACATTACGTATTCTAAGCGCTAAGCGGTCGTCGTCATCGGCAGTGGTGGGTAAACTAAAGACGCGGGGTGCACTTGAGAAAGGTGTGTCAAAACATACGGAAGTAAATCCGGGGCTGTTTGCTGTGTTCTTTAAGGTAGCTCGCCCTGCAACAATTATTAGCGGTGTTGCGTCGCACATACCTCTAAAGTCAGTATTTGCAATTTCTCCACTTTGATAAGTGATGGTCGATTCAGTGCCTAAATTAATATTAGCGGCACTGACAGCCCCAAATACGTGACTAGAAGAAATAAGTGCTAGGTCACCTTGTGCATATAAACTACCGGTATAAGTACTGTTACTGCTTAAGCTGACATCACCGTATACATTCATCACCAATTTGCTAGCATCACCACTATTATTACTTGATGGAGAATTAATTAAGCCGTTATAAGGAAAAGTAAGACCTTGATTGACATTCACAAGCGCGGTGCCATTGCCCTGTACAATCACCTTTGACTCAGTGGTTAAAGTAAGTTGATTGAACCAATATGTGTGGCCAGCTTGCAGATATAAGGTGCTGTAATTACCCAAAATCAACTTATCCACAAGATACTCACTGTGAGTATCTGAAAAGGTGATACTAGCTTGTGAATTACCAGGATTAATGTCGTTGAATTCATTGCCAGAAAAACTGCCACTTCCTACGGTTACTGAATCCCCGGGGCTTA
>CAZMDX010000474.1:0-5938 GCA_964564805.1 uncultured Pseudoalteromonas sp.
GAGTATGAGTGGAAGGGCACTGCCGGGTATTAAGCGGCTAGTGCGTAGTTTTCGTCGTTTGCGACTATTTAAATGCGGCTTTTATAGAGGCAAACCGCTCCTCTGCATGCACCTAAAGCGTCTAGAGTCCTGTCGAATCCAGAATCAGCCCCAAGGCGTTGGTTGCAAACTACCAACAGGTATATTCTAGCATAAGCTGGTTAGCTGTGAATATAGTGTTTGTGCGAATGTTGTCACAAACCTTGTGTGTGTTGTAACTAGCCCAATATATTGCTTACAAATTATGCAAGATTAGTAAACTCTGATATGACATCTTCAATTTTCACTTCATTTACATTACCCAATGGTCAAATAATAAAAAATCGTTTGGTCAAAGCGGCTATGGAAGAAAATTTAGCAACCTTTAAACATTTGCCCGGATATGAGCTCAAACGTCTTTACACGTCTTGGGCTGATGGTGGTGTTGGACTGATCATTACTGGAAATGTGATGGTAGATCACCTAGCTATGACGGGCCCAGGTGGATTAGTGTTAGAGCAGGATACGGATTTAAGTTCATTTATTGACCTAGCAAAATTATCAAAAACTAATAACACTAAAATATGGATGCAAATTAATCATCCTGGGCGTCAAGTTTTTAAGAAAATGGGCGGTAAGGTCTTATCTCCCTCTAATGTGGCATTAAATATGGGTAAACATTCAGCGATGTTTTGTACGCCTAAACCAATGGATGAGTCTGAAATCCAAGATGTTATTCAACGATTTACTATAACCGCTATTCGAGCTGAGCAAGCGGGTTTTGACGGAGTTGAAATTCATGCTGCTCATGGTTATTTGCTCGCGCAATTTTTATCGCCACTGACTAATAAAAGAAATGATAAATGGGGTGGTAGCCTTGAGAATCGTGCTCGCCTATTGATTCGAATAGTTAAATCAGTGAAGGCGGCATGCGACGACAGCTTTGCGATTGCGGTTAAGCTTAATTCAGCAGACTTTCAACGTGGTGGTTTTGATATAGATGATGCTGAATTTGTCGTGAAAATGCTCGGTGAGTTGAATATTGATTGTGTTGAATTATCAGGTGGTAGTTACGAGGCGCCGGCAATGCAGGGGCGTACCGCAGATGATAGAACGCTAGCAAGTGAGGCTTATTTCTTAGAGTTTGCTAGTAAAATTGCTAATAATGTATCCGTACCTGTTATGACAACCGGTGGTGTAAGTCGATATGCTGTGGCTAAAAATGTTATTGATAGTGGCGTAGCATTGGTGGGAATGGCTAGCGCTCTGGCTTTAACTCCAGATTTACCAAATCAATGGCAAAATAACCCATCGGTGAGCAGTTACACGCCTGCAGTTAATTGGAAAGATAAAACGCTAAGCGGTTTAGCTACGATGGCGTTAGTTAAACAACAATTACGCAGGATTTCACAGGGTAAGCCGCCCAAAGTGACAGCTTCGCCATTGTGGGCGTTAATTATTGATCAAGTTCGTGGAGTAAAATTAACTAAGCGTTATAAAAAACATCACAAAGACAAAACTTTGTAACTATTGATGATAAAAGGAACAAGTACCTAACAGCTGGAAATATTTAATTTTTAGCTATTAAGTACTTTGAAATTTATTTTTTAATCAAAATCGTAGTGATAAGCAGCTTAATCCACCATCAAGTTTTTGAAACTCCGAAACTGATACTTCCAGCGTTAGGTAACCCAGTTGTTGAATGGTTTTTAAGGCCTTGGAGAAACCTTTGGGCACTAATACAGTGCCGTTTATCCATACACTATTGGCAGCATAGCTTTCTTCTTTGGCTATTTCAAAACGCTTAAATTGACTAAAATAAGGATGCTTGTGCATCTCACCGAAGGTTAATAAGTTATTGTTTTCTAGATAATTTACGCCTGTCTTTAAATGTAATAATTCAGACATTTCAACCATAGAACCAGTCAAGTTGTATTTGCCTAGTATATTAATAATTTGTTGAGCGCCTTGAACATTGGTACGTGCGGATAAACCAATATAAAAGTGATTTCCAACCATCATAATATCGCCTGCTTCAATAGTACCGGGTAGGTTGATATGATCGAGTTTAGGATAAAATTTTTCAATTGCTTTGACTATATGTTGTACTTCTCCAGACCGACTTGGTGCACCTGGGCGGGTAAGAATCGCACATTTTGATGTCAGTAGGGCAACATCTTCGACAAAGCACGAGTCAGGATAATTTTCTAATGGCGGTAAAACGGTCACTTGTAAACCGCACTCTTTTAACGCTGAAATATACCCTTCATGTTGCTCGCATGCTAAATCGTAATTTGGTAAGCCCATTTCAGCTTCAGTAAGGCCTTCCAATATTGCTTTGCATGGTGTTCGAACGATTGCTTGACTAAACATAAATAATCCTAAAAGTTAGTGATATGAAAACCAATCTCAGATAATAATAAGATTAATAAAGTGACATAGAACACCATACATCATTTTATATCACTTAGCGGCTCACCTTGCTTGTGAGCATTATGCTGACACTCGCTTGCTGAGTACCCCATAGGTAATCAATGCCGAACATTTAGCGATAACGTGCTAGTTCTCAAAATTATTGTGCGATGGTTTCTAGTATCCTATAGCAACAATAAGTTTGCCTAAACACCTTCAATATAGCGGTGTTGTTGACGCTATAAATATAATTTGTAAACTCCAAAATCCTAATGAAAAATGCGTTCTTGGACTAAAACAACGATATCAAAGTTTATTAATATCAAAAATGTAATGAAATTTGAAGGGTAACTAACAAAATGCAAGCAAGACAAATGGAAGTAAAAGACTTGGATAAGATATTATTTTCTGAGTCAGGTTGTCATCGGGTGGCATATATCTAAAGGAGTTAACAACGACCACAGGGCTACACCAGTTAGGAGTAAACTACTATAACCTTGTGATACTAGAAATTATTTTAAATAATTGTTTTAAACGCTATGTTTCATCATGCGTTCTTTATCACGTGCCCAGTCACGATCCTTAACCGCGTCTCGTTTGTCATGCTCATGTTTGCCCTTACCTAAATAGACTTCGACCTTTACCCAGTTTTTCTTCCAGTACATGGCTGTAGCAATAATCGAATACCCTTGTCGTTCAACTGAGCCGATTAACTTATCTAACTCTCGTTGTTTGAGTAACAGTTTACGTTTACGTGTAGGCTCACATACTACGTGGCTAGATGCTTGGTTTAGCGGTTGGATGGTTGAACCAATTAGAAAGGCTTCACCTTTGTCTATGGCGACGTAACTTTCTGATATATTAACTTTACCAGAGCGAATACTTTTCACTTCCCAACCTTGCAACGACATACCACATTCTAGTTTGTCTTCAAGATTGTATTCGTGTCGAGCTTTTTTATTAAGCGCAATGGTGCTATCTGTAGATTTTGACTTCTTTTTATTCATGAGGGCTATTATAAAGATTGTATGAAGTGGCACAACTAAAAATCCACTGTATTGAAAAACTATTGGATCAAAACCTCGAATGACTTGTGTTAATCTAATGATGTTTTAAAATTTGAACTGTTTTGGAGAGTGAATGGCGAATGTGTCCCGTAGTGCGTTAGTTGGCTATAGTGCTGAATCAATGTTTGATTTAATCAATGACGTAAAACAATACCCTAAATTTATACCTGGTTGCTCAGAGACTAAGGTATTAGAACAAGACAACGACACCATGCTTGCATCGTTGCTGATCTCTAAAGCCGGAGTCAGGCAGTGGTTCACCACACATAACTCTTTAAAGCGCGGTGAGTTTATCCAAATGAACTTAGTTGACGGGCCTTTTTCACGATTAACTGGGGGTTGGACAATTAAGCCGTTGAGTGAGTCGGGATGTAAGATAGAGTTAAATTTGGACTTTGCTTTTTCTAGTAAAATAGTTGAAATGGCGTTCGGACGAGTTTTCAATTCAATTGCTGCTAATATGGTGGTTGCCTTTACTGAGCGCGCAAAACAGGTTTACGGCCAAAAAATATGACAGACCAACAAATATCACTTGAAGTGGCATATGGTACGCCCAAAAAACAAGCTTTACTTGAAGTTGTCGTTGAAAAAGGCGCAACGGTTGAACAAGCTATTTTGGCCTCAGGTATTGTTAAACGATTTCCAGATATTAATCTTGAAGTTTTAAAAGTAGGTATTTGGAATCGTACATGTAAATTGACTGATCTACCTAAAAAAGGTGATAGGATTGAGATTTATCGCCCTCTTATCGCTGATCCTAAAGAAGCAAGAAGGCGCAGAGCAGAAAAAGCAAAAGATGAAGGACGTGCAAACAGAGTTACAGGAGGTAGAGCCAAAGCCACAGTGAATCCATCAGAACCTTAGTCCTAATGCCTCACATAAAAACTTTTGAAATGGCTGAGCTCGTGCAAAACGACTAGCCACCATCTTGCAAAAATCTGGCTGATATAATTCACTCTCTTCTAGTTGGCATAGAGCGATAAAATCTTTGCGTTTTATTTCTTCAATTAACGTATGTTCCTTTTCATAACCTTTTGGAGGCCTGATCAGCTTAGTGCCTGCAAGCTGGTAAAATTCAGTAAATGGTTCGTGCTCAATGGCATCTAGATATGGTCCCGGTTTGGTTACAATATGATCTCTAATGGCAGATAAGGGATCTCTATCTGGTTGCCAAATTCCCACACCTAGAAAAATCTTATCAGCGGCTATATGCAAATAAAAACCTGGGGCATGAGCGCTTTTTCCTACCTCATGACGGAATTTTATGCCCACATTTGTTTTGTACGGGGCTTTATTTTTAGAAAACCTGACGTCTCGGTAAACACGCATCAGTGAACCACCAATTTTTTTAGGGCTGGCTTCATAATGTGGAGAAATAAGTGGGATCCATTGTTCCATTTGTTCTATGAAGGCGAGGGCAGGGGAGCGGACGTGATCTTCATATTGTTGTTTATGATCGTTAAACCATTCACGATCGTTGTTGGATTGTAAGTCCCGTATAAATTTTAATAACGAGGGGTCAAAATGACTGAACATATTGGTTATTCCTTAGTACTTCTTTCTCTGTAAACCAGTTTGAGCCAATATTTTGGCTGAAATCTCTTCAATCGAAAACTTTGTGCTGTTCAAAAACGGGATTTTTTCTTTTCGGTATAAGTTTTCCACTTCTCGCAATTCCATACGACATTGTTGCAACGACGCATACTTACTATTTGCTCGACGCTCTGATCGTATTTGATGCAATCTATCTGCCTGAATAGTCAGCCCAAATAACTTATCTTTAAAGCCGCGTAAAGATGCAGGTAAACGTAAAATATCTCCCATATCATCTTCGGTGAAAGGGTAGTTTGCTGCTTTGATACCATATTGTAATGCTAAATAAAGACTGGTGGGTGTTTTACCCGACCTAGATACGCCCACCAAAATGATGTCAGCCTCGTTATAATCTTTTAAGTTAGACCCATCATCATTGGCCAGTGCATAGTTTACTGCTTCAATACGAATATCATAGGTTTTTTCATGAATACTGTGAGTACGGTGTTTTTCTGGTTTGGATGGCACACCTAACACTTTTTCTAGCGGCGCAACAAATTGGTCAAGAAAATTGTAATTAATGCCCACTGACTTTGACACGATTTTCCTGACTTCGATATTGACGATGGTGTAAAAGACTAATGGCCTCTGACCATCATCTTGAAAACTTTCAGATATTTTCTGAATGACCTCTTTGGCATGTTCAGTGGTTTCGACGAAAGGAACAGTGATGTGTTTGAACTCGATCGTAAACAGGGAGAGCAATGCGTGGCCAAATACCTCTGAAGTAATGGCTGTTCCATCTGAAATATAATAGGCAGATCTCAAAACATTTCCTTAACATTGTTGTAATTTAATTACGAAAAATAATTAAATTTTACTTTCAGGATAACAACATTCTAAAATCA
>CAZMDX010000475.1:0-4291 GCA_964564805.1 uncultured Pseudoalteromonas sp.
ATCTTTTCAACAACAAAATATTGCATGCTAATTATCACCTCTTTGAATTGCCTGCTCCGACACTCCTATACTGAGAATAGAGTGTTTCTTTAACATCAAAACACACTATTTTCTGGTAGTTGAATTCATGTAGTTTATTTAAATTGACTCTGGCCCCTTTTATTTTTTTTTATTGACGTTACAATGCGCAAAATTGCAGTGTCAGAAGCCTGATGTCTGAGTACGCTGAGTTATTTTACTTTGGGATATTTCCTCTATGGTTGATAGTAGCATTGAATTTAAAGGTACGAGTTTTACTCTATCTGTTTTACATTTAAAAACATTAAAATTACCAGATATACGCGCTAATCTAGTAAAAAAAATTGCACAAGCACCAGATTTCTTTTACTTGTTTCCTGTCATGGTTGACATTGAAGAAGTAGATCCTTCTTTTGACTATCAAGCTATAAAAATGTTGCTTGAAGAATTAAAGTTTACGTTTATCGGTTTTACTGGCTCTGTTTCTAAAGAGCAACGCAGCCTAATTCGAGAGCTTGGTTTTTCATTTTTAAATGCTGCTAAAGTAGGCGTTCCAAACAAAAAAAATAACAACGATGAAGTAATCGAATCAAAATATAAAGAAACACTAAGCATTCGTGAAAACAGACTATACGGCGATAAAATACATCGTGGGCAGGTCCGCTCAGGTCAACAAGTCTATGCAAAGGATCAAAATTTAGTTGTAATTGGCTCTGTCTCTGCGGGTGCTGAGGTCATTGCAGATGGCAATATACACATTTATGGCTCATTACGTGGCAGAGCGCTTGCAGGTGCAAAAGGTCATCATCAGGCACAGATTTATTGTCAAAACCTTGAGGCTGAACTTGTATCAATTAATGGGAACTATTGGCTGAGTGAATCAATGAATGAGCATTGGGGCTCACCGGTATATATACAGTTGACTGGCGCTGAATTGACGTCATCAAAACTTATCTAACTTTTATTTATCAAGGATATTCGGTTTATGGCACGAATAATAGTCGTTACATCAGGAAAAGGAGGAGTTGGTAAAACAACTTCAAGTGCCGCTATTGGCATTGGTTTAGCGTTAAAAGGACACAAAGTTGTTCTAATCGATTTTGATATTGGGCTTCGTAATCTCGACCTAATTATGGGTTGTGAGCGTCGTGTTGTTTATGATTTTGTTAATGTAATTAATGGCGAAGCCACCTTAAATCAGGCCCTAATTAAAGATAAGCGTGTTAGTAGCTTATCAGTACTTCCCGCCTCGCAAACACGAGATAAAGACGCTTTAACCAAAGAAAATGTTGGTAAAGTGCTAGAAGAGCTTGGTAAAACATTTGAATATATTATATGTGACTCTCCAGCAGGGATTGAAGCAGGTGCAATGATGGCACTTTATTATGCTGATGAAGCAATAGTTACCACTAATCCAGAAGTATCATCAGTGCGTGACTCTGATCGAATTCTAGGAATGCTGTCAAGCCGCTCTCGACGTGCTGAACTTGGTTTGGAGCCGATTAAGGAACATTTACTACTAACACGTTATTCCCCTAAACGTGTAGCAGAAGGTGAAATGTTAAGTGTTGAAGATGTGGTTGACATTCTAGCCATACCTTTATTAGGTGTCATTCCAGAATCATCTGCTGTATTAAAAGCGTCAAACGCAGGTGAACCTGTAATTTTAGACACTGAAAGTGATGCAGGAAAAGCTTACCAAGATGTTATTGAGCGTCTATTAGGTGAAACGGTTGAATTTAGATTTTTACAAGTTGAACAAAAAAGCATTCTTAGTCGCTTGTTTGGAGGTTAATATGGCATTAGTTGATTATTTTTTACGAAAAAAAGAAAACCAAGTTACAACGGCTTCAAAAGCCAAAGAGCGCCTGCAAATCATTGTTGCACATGAGCGAAATAGTCGAAATAAACAACCCGATTATTTGCCTCAGTTGACTGAAGATATCCTTCATGTTTTGCGTAAGTATATCCAAGTGTCAGATAAAAGTCTGTCGATTAACCTTGACAATAAAGGTGGTGAGCTAAACGTGTTAGAGCTTAATATTGAGCTATACGATGACAGTAACGCCGATTAGATAAAGACCTTGGCAATATAGGGACTAAATAAAACATAGAAGCTGAGGTGAATAAAACAGCTAGCTTCTATGTTTTTGGAAATTAGAAATTCTATTTATCAACCATAAATTTTCTAACTATATTGATAGACGCATCGCAGTTTATTTGAATGAATACACTTTTTATCTATGGCTTCTGCGTTTCTTCGATTGACCTCGGATTTGTGGCTTAGTGTCTGGCTCAAAGTTACCATACTCATCATCCAATAGGTCCGCTGACGTTTTTTTACTAGGTGCAAAACCCGGAAGAATTTCACGTTCAAGCTTGCGTCCAATGACGCGTTCAATGGACTGCAACTGCTTAGATTCATCCTCATTGAACAATGAAATCGCTAGACCAGAACGACCAGCACGACCAGTGCGACCAATACGATGAACATAATCTTCTGGTACATAGGGTAGATCAAAGTTAACCACACAAGGTAGTTGATTCAGGTCAATACCCCTAGAGGCGATATCAGTAGCAATCAACGCTACAATATCGCCGATTTTAAATCTCTCTAAAGCAAGTGTGCGTGCGTGCTGAGTTCGGTTTGCATGAATTGATGCAGCACTAACACCCGCTTTTTCTAGCTGTAATACCAACCTGTCCGCACCGTGCTTGGTGCGGCTAAATACTAGAACTTTTTGCAAGTTGTGATTTTTTATCAAGTGAATTAACACCTCACTTTTACGCTCCTGGTCTACAGGATGTAATGTCTGCTTTATAGAATCAAGAGTGTTCTTTGCAGCAACCACTTCGATCATAATTGGATTACATAACATACCTTTGGCAAGTGACTTGATCTCTTTAGAAAACGTCGCTGAAAACATCAACGTTTGGCGTTTAGCTGGCATCAACATTTGGATGCGACGGATATCATCAACAAACCCTAAATCCAACATGCGGTCGGCCTCATCCAATACCAAAATCTCAAGCTGGTCAAAGTTTACCGCCTGTTGATTATAAAGATCAATCAAACGACCAGGCGTAGCGACTAGTAAATCCAAACCACCTTTAAGTTCAGATATTTGCGGCTCAATCCTCACACCACCAAATACGACCGCTGAGCGAATATTCATATGGCGGCTGTAGCTTTGAACGCACAAGGCAACCTGAGCTGCAAGTTCACGAGTTGGTGTAATAACTAACGCACGAATACCTTGTGCCAACTGAATGTCGGCATCTCGAATAAGGCTTTCAGATAATAGCTGTAGTATTGGCAACGTAAAACCAGCCGTTTTACCCGTACCAGTGTGAGCCACAGCCACGACATCACGCTGACTAAGCACTGCTGGTATTGCTTCGATTTGAATCGGTGATGGCGTTATATAACCTTGTTCAACAATAGCTTTCAACAACTCTTCACACAGACCTAAAGGACCAAATGACATAGATAAACGTTCCTTGGATTAATTTTATTCAGCAACATTTACAATATTGCAATTGTATTAAATTATGATTTTTTTATGCAGTTCTAATTCCGTATCATCAATCCAATTTTTTTTTCGATTTATTCTCTATCTTTCCATAGATTGCGATAAATTCTTGCGTAATGCTATTTGTGATAACCAACCCGTTTTATATTCCAAGCTTTGGAATAAATTTTCATAATCAGATGCTGGAATACTAGCCTGTTTGACTGTATTTCACTTTAGAAAACAAGCAATAATTGTTCTGTATTTGTGTATTTAAATAGTGGCTTTGATATATATTTTCGATAATTGAAAGTCTCGTGATCATCAGCAAAGTTATTTTGCTTATAAAGTTCCTCAAGTTCGAGAATCAATACTTTAATTGTGTCGTTGGTAATTAAATTCAGATCTCCAGAGCTGGCTAATTCAATATATGTGGAATTATTAGGGATAAATCTTTGCTCCATTAAAGTGTTAGCAATATTTACTGCCAGCTCCGTAACGTCATCAATAGGTTGTCCATTTATTTGACGGATAAACTTGGTTGTTACAATGTATTTTTTTTCATAAAATTAAGATTAAAATGTAGGCTCGCTAAATCTTTTTCGTGGTCAAGTTTGATATTTTAAAGATACTTAGCTTCTTATATTTAGTCTATTTTTTGGATATTTGAATTATTGGTATCTACAATAATAAGAATACCAACTACCACTAGTAATATCTCACCAACTCCATAAATAAAATAACGAGTTAGTTTATTTTCT
>CAZMDX010000476.1:0-4248 GCA_964564805.1 uncultured Pseudoalteromonas sp.
GTCGTCAAAGTAGAAAGTCCAGTTTACCGCATCGTTGGCTGCATCGCCCGCTGTGCCATTGTCAAAGATTAGAGTAACGCCTGTTACGCCTACACCTGAAATACCGGTAAAGTCAAAACTCAACTCTTCCCAACCTGCGCCACTGTGAACTGCAGTCACTTCACCAACTGGTCCACCTTCAAGTTTAAATAAAACGTCAACCGCACGTTGTGACCATACCTTCATTGTGATGATGGCGTTTTCTGGTATATCAACTGCGCTGTCAAGAGTTATCGTGCTGCCGCCATAAGTGGCACCAGCAGATTTCACCATTTGACCGACTTGTGCGCTGGTATTGATACCAACAGCGTCAGGGTTTGCTATAACGCTTGCTGCGCCGCCTTCGAAGTTTCCGAAAGTATACGAGTCAATTGCATTTTCAAGACCGTTAACAATACTTGGGGTAGTGTCACCACCGGTTGTGTCGTCAGCTGCAACGGGTATAACCATATCATCAAAATAAAAGGTCCAGTTGGCCGCATCGTCAGCTGCGTCACCCACCACACCGTTGTCAAAAATTAATGTGATTGCTGTATAACCTGTGCCTGTGACATCGGTAAAATCAAAATTTAGTACTTCCCAACCTGTACCGTCGTGAGTGACTACCCTTTCGACATCATTTGCGTCTACGTCACCTTCCAATTTAAAGGTAAGAGCTACTTGACGTTGAGACCAGACTTTAAGAGTAAATACATTATTAGCGGCAATAGATTTACCACTTAAAAATTGTGAAAATATTTCTTGCCCAAAGAGTAACTTCGCTGCAAGAGTAATAGGGTCGTTTAAGGATATAGTTGTACCACCAAATACTTCGCCTGCAAACTTTTGCATACGACCGACTTGCTCGCTGGTATTAATACCAGTCTGGTCAGGATTCGTAATGATATCTGCTACAGCACCACCAAAGTCCGAGAAAACTACTGTTTGATCAAAACCTATTACAACTGATGGGGTAGTGGTAACCACAAGTGTAAATTTTTGATTAACCGATGCCTCACCGTCACTGACCGATAACTCAACTTCAAAGTCACCTGCCGCAGTAGGCGTCCCAGTCAATGCTCCAGAAGTTGCATCGAATGTTGCCCAAGTAGGCAAAGTTACAGATGAGTAAATAAGCGTATTGGCATCAGCATCATTCGCAGTGAGAGTGTAAGAGTATGCGCTTCCGACAACGCCATTATTGCTAGCAGTGCTGGTAATAGCTGGAGCGTTATTAGCAATACTAATTGTCAAAAATACAGGCGTTGAGTCTATACCATCACTGGCAGCTAGTGTAACTTGATAGTCACCTGCACTTCCTGCAGGTGGAGTACCACTAAGTACAGCGCTTGCAGCATCGAATGTTAACCATGCAGGTAAAAGAGAGGCTTGAAAGGTTAACGTGTCACCATCCGCATCTGTTGCGGCTAGTGTATAATTAAAAAGAGTTCCTATGGAAGCTGTACCTGTATCTGCTGAACTGATAGCAGGCGCAGAGTTTGCAACCGGGACTGGTTGTATCGTGTCATCGTTGTCGTCACCACAACTGGATATAAATAGAGTCATCAATATTAATAAATAAAATTGTTTGCAGTGAACGCGACCCAGTAAATCTGCCATGTTAAAACCTCTTGGT
Organism: uncultured Pseudoalteromonas sp.; assembly: GCA_964564805.1. GTDB lineage: Bacteria > Pseudomonadota > Gammaproteobacteria > Enterobacterales > Alteromonadaceae > Paraglaciecola. The sequence continues at coordinate 1,655 of CAZMDX010000476.1, forward strand.
TGATTGGAAAACAATGAACCCAAAGGTCGTTATTTATCCAAGTTACACATTAGTTACCCAACAAACACTTAAAAAAACGAGAAAGTATTAATCAGATTTCATTAATTTATTACATCAAGTGTAATAACAAGTTAATTACAATAATTTTACGTTACAACCTAAACCGATAAGAATTATTAACAATATAAACACGCCTAAAGGGATTGGAATAAGCTGAAATGGATGTTTTGAAAGTGTATAGGTAAGGCGGCTTAACTAAAACTAATATCCTGTAGTCGACTGAATTAGTGATAGCCGTACTTAAAAACACCAATACGAGTGACACCACGACATCTAATGAGCAGCTGATATAACCAGTTAACACCATAATAATCAACGTAGAATAATTAAATAAGACTAATTATTTAGTATCATTTTTCAACTCGAATTCTATAAGTAAAAAGTATTACCACCGGATATATATACCAATAATAAGCCCCCGATTTTTCTAATAAAAGAGTTAAATATGTGCACGTTTGTGTAAAAAAATACTGGAGTAACCTGCTAAAAAATATCTTTTAATCAGATGGTTACCTATTTGAATTGGCACACAATGAAAATTCGTTGAAACAGGCCGTCAAAACACAGAATACTGACTTGTTGCTATTAATATTCTTAGGTTCTTCAATAGGGGGAAATGAGAAATAAAGTCGTGAATGAATTAAGGTACTAAGTATTGAATGAAGTAGGCGGCTCATCAAAAAATATCTCTTCTACTGGCAGCGTAAAAAGGCGAGCAATTTTAAATGCTAAGGGTAAGCTGAGATCAAACTTACCTTTTTCGATAGCATTAGCAGTTTGTCGTGACACTTGTAAAGCATTCGCTAAATCAGCTTGGGTCCAACCTCATTCAGCCCTAAGTACTTTTAAGCGATTTTTCATTTATATTTCCTATTACAGTTGAAAATAGTCGTGGTATATATGGTGACTATTAGCATTATGAGGTGATTAATTTCCGGTTTGTAGCTAATCAATTTCATGTCTTCCAATTGCTAATAAGCAATATCTGTGAACAAACCGGATCCTAAGGTGATACCTATAGCATTCATGGTGATTTTTCACTGTAATTCGTCAAATTTGGATAAATATTTAACGTTCGCCACAACCATGGCCACACCTTATGTGAGGTGAAGTAACAAGGCATACATAGAGTAGGTGGTTTGATAATCCCAAATATATTCTGCGCCAAATCGCAATTATGCGGTATTCATTAGTCATGCTAACGACCATGACGCAAGTGCTAAAATTCTTGTGTTGTTATATTGTGTACAGGCGGTTTCGCTAACTTAAATAGTAGTCATAAGTTAGATTCACGCGTCTTAAAATAAGCTTTATTTTAAGACGCAACTTAGTTTCAAACCAACCGTTATCAAGTATGTTTTACAAAAGATACGTTTAGATGACATTTAAGAAAGTTTGTTTTTAAAGTCTTGATACTCAAACTTACGTAATAACTCAAAACGACCATCTTTACGAATAATACCAATTGAGGGATGTTCAACACCATTAAAAAACGTCGTCTTGACCATAGTGTAGTGCATCATATCTTCGAATATAATTCGCTCACCTATTTGAAGTTCGTGATCAAAACTATATAAATCGATGGCATCACCGGCTAGACAAGAGTTACCACCAAATCTGTAAGTATAAGTTTTTTCACCTGCTTTACCTGCACCACGCACATCCGGACGATAAGGCATTTCTAATACATCTGGCATATGAGATGTGGCTGAAATATCCAAAATAGCGATTTTGTCATCGTTTTCAACAATATCGACCACCTCAGCTATTAATGTTCCTGTGTGCCAAGCAACGGCTGAACCGGGTTCAAGGATAACGGTCAGGTGCGGATGGCGCTGCTTAAATGCTTTTAAGGTGTTTATTAAATGTTCAACATCATAACCATCACGAGTCATTAAATGACCGCCACCAAAGTTAACCCATTTTAAATGGGGTAACCATTTGGCAAACTTTTGCTCAACTGCTTTAATAGTGCGTTCTGTCGCAAAAGAATCACATTCGCATAGGTTATGAATATGAAATCCTTCGATTCCAAATAAATCTTGCTCTTCTAAATCCTTGGCTTTGATACCTAATCGAGACCCAGGAGCACTTGGATCATAAAGCTCAGTCTCAGTTTCACGATGTTCAGGATTGACTCTGAGTCCAGCGGATACACTTGTTTTGAGGACCTGTGTTTTGTATCTATTCCATTGTCCTAAGCTATTAAAAGATATGTGATCCACCAAGTCGACTAACTCATCGATATCTTTGGGTTTAAAAGCGGGTGAGTAAGCATGTACTTGTTTGCCTATTTCTTCTTTACCCAGTCTTGCTTCCCATACCGCACTGGCAGTTGAGCCTTGCAAGTACTGACTAACCAACTCAAAGGTTGACCACATAGAAAATCCCTTGAGGGCCAGTATAATCTCCACACCACTTTCTTTTTGGACGTGTTGCATTAGCTGGAGATTGGCTTCAAGTGCCGTTTCGTCACATACATAACAAGGGCTAGGGATTGCTGAGTTTAACATCGGGTCGTTCATATTGTGGAT
>CAZMDX010000477.1:0-1908 GCA_964564805.1 uncultured Pseudoalteromonas sp.
AGTAATCTTTGCAAGAGTGATCATGGCTTGCAGCTCAATACATGTATTTAAGTAACATTGATGAACCAGTTCTTCTTTATTTTTTGCATAATAATAGAGGCTGGTTTTAGTCAAATTAAGTTTGTCAGCAATCTGAATTAACGTTGTGCCACGGGTGCCGTAAACATTAAATAGCTCTGAAGCAGCAGATAATATCGTTTTGTATTTTTGATCATGCTGATTTGTTTTACTAAAAGGCGAGCTTATTTTTTTGTGTTGCAATGGGGGCATATCTATTGTTCAGACCTAGTCAATAATTATACTAAAAGTTCAATTTCAAGTGTATGTTATCTATTTTGAATGCACAACGACTAGGTCACATTTAGACATTTCTTTATAATCTAGCAAATTTCACTAACAATTTTTTCTATGAAAATACAAAGATTAAATAACAATTAATTAACTTAAATTTAGAGAATACTTGATAGTTACATAAACATACTGTAGGTTCAAATCATTGAATTTTAGATCTATAATCTCTAATTGAAGCTGTGTAGCTATTATTGTCTATTGCTTTGATATGAATTTGGTCATTTGCTGGAATGTAGAAATAATGCTGCAAAATCAGGATATTTTAATTGATCAGGCTTCTGCAAAGTCAGTGGTCAATGAGATTTATAATATTACAGCACCAAAAGGAACCTTTGAGGTCTTCAACAAGGTAAGAAACGGTGTCACTTATCCCGCATTTTGTACATTGCCCAATAATTTGGGGGAAATGTTTAAAAAGGCTGCTGATACACATGGGTATGCTGACTTTTTGGTTTACCAAGATGAACGTTACAGCTATGAAACGTTATATCAACTAGCCCTATCTTTTTGTGAAGTGTTAAGAGACCAATACAACATAAAAAGAGGCGATAAAATAGTCATCGCCATGCGTAATTATCCGGAATGGCTTGTTTCTTTCATGGGCATCACTATGTTTGGCGCTGTGGCTGTGCCTATTAATGCATGGTGGTCGGAACAAGAGTTGCTACATGTTATTCAGCATTCTCAGGCTTTGCTGGTGATAACAGACGATAAACGCTACACCATACTTAAAGCATCACTTCAACAAATTAACATACCGTGTCTGATAGCTAGGCCCAATGAGCAACAAGGCAACGATCTGTGTTTGATGCGCAAGATCGAAGATGTTACTGAGAAAAGTGTTACCGCAAGTCACACCCAAAAAAAAACCTGTACTAACCCCACCACAGATACAATTTCATCAGACGATGTTCAACCTAACGATACTGCCAGTATATTTTATACCTCCGGTTCTACCGGTTTCCCTAAGGGTGCAGTTTCCACTCATGAAAGTATATTAACCGCCTTAAATACATGGCTTATGCTGGGTACCGCCGCGGGGATTGCTAATGGAACCGAGAATGTTGATCTTACATATGCTCCAGCGGCATTGATGACGGTGCCGCTATTCCATGTGACGGGTTGTCACACTTTGTTTTTGTTATCCATGTTGATTGGTCGTAAAACGGTAATGATGCCTTATTGGGATGCTGAGCTGGCCTTAATACTTATCGAAAAAGAGCGTGTGACATATTTTAACGGTGTGCCCACTATGTCTATGGAGTTGATGAATCATCCACAAAAACACCAATATGACTTAACGTCATTATTGGATATTTGTGCTGGTGGCGCGGCAAGAGCACCCGAACACGTTCGAAAAATATCTCAGTCGTTTGCCCAAGGTAACCCGAGCTGCGGATATGGCTTAACTGAAACCAATGCATTGGGCGCAGTTAATGGTCCGGTTGAGTATTTAGCCAAACCAACAAGTGCGGGTTTACCTACGCCGCCTATTGTCGATATACAGATTTTTAACGATGCCAATCAATCGTTGCCTCAAGGTCAGGTTGGTGAAAT
>CAZMDX010000478.1:0-3478 GCA_964564805.1 uncultured Pseudoalteromonas sp.
CCAATCATTTTTTGTGATTTTGGTGCAAATAAACGTTTCAATTGTTAGACATCCTTGTGAGTAGCAATAACTTCACAACATTATTATTAATTAAATTTTTGTTTTATGGTTCTAATCACTGTACATAGGTATAAAATGTAGATCATTTATTAAAAGTTGCCTTGGTATTATCTATCCGTGAAGTTACTTAAACCTGCATTAATAACTATTTCTGTCTCATTTGTTGTCGGTATCACTATATTATTAGGTACCTATTTTTATATCAAATCTGACTTACCTAGCGTCGACGTTCTTAAAGATGTTCGATTGCAAACGCCCATGCGTATTTTTACCCAAGATGGAAAATTGGTCTCTCAATATGGGGTGAAACGTCGTATCCCACTTACCCTTGACCAAATCCCAGAACAGTTGAAACAAGCGGTTATCGCCACTGAAGACAGTCGATTCTATGCCCATCCAGGTATAGATCCTATCGGCATGATGCGCGCATTAGTTAATTTAGTTGTCACTGGCGAAAAAGGGCAGGGTGGAAGCACCCTAACGATGCAAATGGCACGAGACTTTTTCCTGACCCGCGAAAAAAAATATATCCGTAAAATTCGTGAAATAATTTTAGCTTGGCATATGGAACAACTATTAAGCAAACAAGAAATATTAGAATTGTACTTAAACAAAGTAGAATTGGGCCACAGGGCTTTTGGTTTTGGTGCTGCAGCACAAGTATATTATGGAAAGTCACTTAATGAACTGACATTGGCGCAGATAGCTACTATTGCAGGGTTACCTCAAGCTCCATCAGCACTCAATCCTATAAGTAGTCCTGAGCGCTCGTTGCTGAGAAGACGTATCGTTTTGCTACGCATGTTGGATGAAGAATATATTGATCGAGAGCAATTTGATCAAGCTGTTAATGCCCCTGTTACTGCTAAAAAATATGGTGCAGAAATAGAATTAGATGCACCTTATTTAGCAGACATTATTTATAGTGAAATGATCGAGTTGTACGGAAAAGATGAGGCTGAAACCGGTGGATATCAAATTTACTCCACTGTGTCATCAAATTTACAAGCTGAAGCGCAACAGGCTGTGCGAAGAAACTTACACGACTATGATGAACGTCATGGCTATCACGGAGCGATTAAACAACTTTGGTCAACAGATTTCGTTAAAGATGAAGCGCTTCCAGAGCTTGAAATATCTAAACTAATCAATTCAGAGCCTTGGCCTGAGGAACAAATGCTAAGCTACCTGCAAGACGTACAAACCTTCGAATCTATGGAGCCTGCTATTGTTGTCAAAGTAAATGAAAAAGACATTATTATTTTTAACCAACAAGGAAAATTCAGTATTATTGATTGGGACGGTTTAGATTGGGCGAGACCATTTATCAATGACGCGAAACAAGGAACTGAACCCGAAATAGCGAGTGATATAGTGCAAGCAGGGGCACTAATTTTAATTCGCAGAAGAGAAGACGACTCACATTGGCAACTTGCTCAATACCCACAAGCGAGCGGTGCATTTGTTGCTCTAGATCCGAAAGATGGTTCTGCACAGGCTGTGGTTGGGGGATATAGTTTTTATCAAAGCCAATTTAACCGTGCAACTCAAGCTAAGAGGCAAGTTGGCTCTAACATTAAACCTTTTATTTACTCAGCGGCATTAGAAAACGGATACACGTTAGCAAGCGTAATAAATGACGCCCCCATCACACAATGGCAATCCGGTTCAGGAAATGCTTGGCGTCCTGAGAATTCACCTGCCGAGTATGATGGTCCAATCCGAATGAGAATTGCTCTAACTAAATCAAAAAACGTTGTATCAGTTCGTCTCCTAAGAGCTGTAGGGCTCGACAATGTTGCTGAACATCTTACCCGTTTTGGTTTTAGTAAAGATGATATTCCTTTAGATGAAACCTTATCATTAGGTTCTGGATCCCATACACCACTTGAAGTAGCGACCGCCATGGCGGTATTTGCCAATGGTGGATTTCTAGTTCAACCTCATTTTATCCAGCGCATCGAAAACGAGATGGGTGATATATTATGGAGAGCCAATCCAAAAAATGCCTGTAATCCTTGTGTTGCTCAAGTCCAGACAAATCAAACCAATAGCGAGTCCGATGATATTGAAGCACTCCTAGCTGCAGAGTTTGGCGTAGCACAACAGGTTGCTGAGCCAGTCAACAACATTCTCTCAGCTCCAAGAGTCATCAGCGCAGAAAATGCATTCTTAGTCGCAGAAATGATGCGTTCTGCGGTACAAATTAATGGTAGTTGGGATAATCGTGGTACTGGGTGGCGTGCAGCGTTGTTGATGAATCGTCGAAGTGATATTGCAGGTAAAACGGGGACTACCAATGACGTGCGTGACACATGGTTTAGTGGGTTTACACCAAACTTAGTAGCCACTGTATGGGTCGGTTTTGACGATAATAATCGTCGTTTAGGTCGCACTACGCGAAATCAGAATCTAGTTAACAAAAATCCTAAAAAGTATAATTATATTGGTAATGCTTTAGTAGGCAGTGAGTCTGGCGCGCATGCGGCACAGCCTGCTTGGATAAGGTTTATGCAATATGCTTTGGCTGATCAACCTGAGCATTTGTTGCCCATGCCTACAGACTTATTGACTGTACGCATAGATAAGGGCACAGGTAAACTTACTAATAGAACAGACAAGACATCTATGTTTGAATACTTCACCGAAGGCACCGAACCTCATGTTTTTGTGGCAGATGCACAAATCATTGAAGCTGCTGATCAAGGTGAACAAAGTAAAAAGCAGATTGAAGATATATTTTAAAATAATATATCACCTTCCTTGGCATATTTAGCCAAGAATAATTAAATAACAATACAAAATCACAGGACAATACGTTAATGGCAAATTCAGTTAAAAAGAGTGCGCTTTACATTCCTCATTCTGGTCCCTCACTCTTAGAAACGCCTCTACTTAATAAAGGTAGTGCATTTAGTTCTGATGAACGCGTTACGTTTAATTTAACTGGCCTCATTCCCCCTAGATACGAAACTATTGAGGAGCAAGTTGATCGCGCATATATGCAGTATTCAAGTTTTGATGAAACCATTAACAAACATATTTATTTAAGATCTATTCAGGATAACAATGAAACCTTGTATTATCGGCTAGTCAAAGAACATATTGACGAGATGATGCCCATTATCTATACGCCTACAGTTGGCGATGCCTGCGAGCAATTTTCAGATATTTATCGTAGTTCTCGTGGACTATTCATTTCATACTCTGAACGTCATCAAATGGATGATATTTTACGCAACGCTACCAAACGAAAGGTTAAGGTCATCGTTGTAACCGATGGTGAGCGTATCTTAGGACTGGGCGATCAAGGTATCGGTGGTATGGGTATTCCTATCGGTAAATTATCTTTGTATACCGCTTGTGGCGGGATAAGCCCAGCATATACATTGCCTGTGATGTTAGATGTTGGCACTAA
>CAZMDX010000479.1:0-4696 GCA_964564805.1 uncultured Pseudoalteromonas sp.
TACTGCGAATTGGTTGACACTACCGGCAGAGCTATACGCGAAGGCAAGGCAGAATACATAAACCACCATCTCAGCCCAATACTCAGTAGGCTAGGCCTTTGTGATGAGCAATGGCTGACTCTCACCACTGAGTTTGAAAAAATTTTTTGTTATGCGGCAGGGGCTGAGCAGATGATGAATAGTTTTAAAATTCACACTGGTCATGAGCGAATGCGTGGAATGAGTAAGGCAAAAAAACTTGCTTTAAATCAATATTAATAAGATTTGGGCTTGATCCTCAAGACAGTATCTGACCCCCACAGATTATAATAAGCACACAAAGATAGGTGGCTGAAGTGCTCGCTCCGGTCAGGATCCACTGCATGACCAAGCTTAATAGACAGTTGCAGCATGTAATACAAAGGCGGGAAAAACTTTATCATAGTTTGTTCTAGCAGATCAGTACTGGCATGTGAAACACAGTAAGGCCGCAGAAATAGGCTTAAACGACTGTACAACAGCCATAGCTATCGCCCTATAAGCGACTCAGATGCCCCCTTGACCGCATCATGATATGGTGAAATCAACCGAGCCTAAAACACCATAATCTACGTTAACCTGCCCCGGAACTACAGCAACAGGCGCACCGCAAGTACCTAGTATTAACAACATCCCGTCCTCAATCTCAAAGCCGCGTTGCATTGCTTGCTGCACCATCCACGCAGTGCCACTAAGCACGCCTCTGAGTGACTCATCGATAGTCGATTCGAGCACTGTTGCGCCATCGTGCCGAGCACAGATTCCTGTGCCCGCTAAAGACGCGCGCCAATGATGACGCTCTCCACAAATATAACGGTCAGCACCAACATTTGCAGCGATAATATTGGCGGCGCTTAAATCATCCGTTTCACTGTATTTTAGGTAAGCTATCTCAACGACGGGCATGACGAACCTAGGCTGACCACTGGCGTCAACAACAACACCTATTTCACATTCAAAAACTAGCCCATCAACAGCCACAATAGTACAACCCGAGTCGAGAGCGCCATCGTGATAGAGCGACCCAATAACTCCCTCAGTGAGACCAAATTTTTTTTGAACTTCCGCTCCCGATAAGCCGGCCTTATAACCGCTGACTTTGCTGCCATTGCGCTGTCGGGATAGCTGCTGCTGAACACTATAAGCCTCTATTAGGGTTAAATTCTTCGGCATTGAAGGAAGTGGTTGATGAGTTGCAATCGCCGCCGTCATAGCATCGAGTAAGCACTGAGCGACTTTCATCCTACACTACCGATGGCGGTCCGGTGTAACGACCGGTCATAGCCCTCATAACAACTGATAGCAGGGTTTAAGACCGAGGGGACGCCCCATATCATCAACATATCTTTTTGCCACTGATAGAGCTCCACTAACAAGTCTTTAGACGTCGCCTCTTCCATGCCATCGATACCCACAATGTAACCGACACATTTATAAACCGCCTCTTTGTCAGACTCAGGGTGTATACGCAACAGTGGGTGCAACGACCTTTCTTTAGCTTCCTCCAAGGGTACTAGAGTCATATTACGATCCTTCTCTTTGTTTGCGGCAACGCACAAGCCCTGAGGTGAATGTTTAGTTACTGCCGAATGCATGGCAAGCTCACCTTCAATTTTGGTTCGCAGTTCGGCAGGCATTTTAACTAAGGCCTTATGCTGATTAATGCAAAGCATATCACCATTGTGAGGAGCAATAGTTATTCCAAATAAGCATGTACCGACGGGCAGGTTTTCTTGAAAAATCCAGACTTTGTGCCAACCCTCGGCAACTAAGCTAGACGTCTCGTTGGCGGGGCGTTCTTCAGCGATGTTGTGTGAGCGATCTTCTGCCAGTAAAATAAAGCGGCCCATGTACTGGCTAAAACTCTCCAGACCGTCTTCAACCATAGCCTGTTGGAGGGAAGAAAGCACATGATGAACAAGCCATGTTAACTTAATCGCAGTTAATGTTTGAATATCAAGAGGCTGGGTCAAATCTAATCTGGTCACTAGCTCGCTGTAGGCCTGTCCGCTGGGAATAATAGTGATTACCACTTTTTTATTTCTCTTATTGGTTGTCGAATGAAAAGTCAGCTTGACATCTCCTGTTCAAATCAAAATTAACTTTATCATAGTTTCAATGCGGTGAAGCAGTTAGCGCTAACAGACAATACAGCCCTGACCTTAAGCATTAAGTAAGTAGGATATAAGGCAGTAACTGTGTATCACCGCTACTATGTCATCCTCTAACAACCACTTGACACCTTCTACTCTGAACCAGTGTAATCGAAAGTGTCAGACTTATTGATATTATAAGTTAAGGGTCTAGGCTTATTTTATTATTGTTTCATTGCTCTTTTGATGGCTAGTTTAAGTCTTCCTGGAATTCCTCAGCATGTGGTTCAAAGGGGTAATAATCGACAGGCTAGTTTTTTTGCTGAGTAAGATTATCGAGTGTATTTAGACAAATTAAAAGAATACTCAAAAAAGTATCAAGTAGAAGTACATGCTTTTGTATTAATGCCCCATCATGTGCATCTACTACTGACACCTTTGACAGAGAAAGGTGTGAGTCAGTTAATGCAGTCTTTGGGGCGTTATTATGTAAGGCTTGTGAACCGTACATATCAGCGAACGAGTTTATTGTGGAAAGGGCAACACCAATCTACATTGGTAGATAGTGGGTCATATTTTGTATTAGTGAGCCGCTATATAGTACTCAACCCTGTCAAAGCTAATATGGTATCCCATCCTGCTGAATATGCATGTTCTCGTTATCATGGAAATGTGTATACAAAAAGATTGAGTTGTTAACACTGCATTCTTGTTACCTATCATTGGGTAAGACTGTTGATTTGCGTAAAGAGTGTTATCGCGCATTATTTGAACAGACCTTTGCTGAGTGTTTTCTTGAAGATATTCGTAATGCAACCAGTAAGGCTTGGGTATTAGGGGATAATCAATTTAGACAACAAATTGAAGAACAAACAGTCAGGAGGGCAGGGCCTTTGAAACGAGGTGGGGATAGAAAGTCACTGGTCTATTAAGGAGGGTGGTAATATCAATCACTGTGAACCCATCACCCCATCGATTATTGTCGCACCAACACATTCAATGCAAGTTTCAATATCTATGTTGAATACTCACTTTAGCTTTTTTGCCCGGTCATTGAGTGATTTTTTGTCTTTTACTGTTGTGTCCTCTTTGTCTAACATTGCTCTGGATTTTGCCTTTTTCTCTTGAGTTATTGTCATCCTATATTAGCTGTTTGGTATAAATACGCCGAGGAACCTCATTAAATTCACACTTGGCTTTGGCACTAACGCCGCCAGTTTCACCATAAAATCTAATGGTGTAAAAATGACATGGTTGCGCCGGTCACCGGTGGTGCCATCACGATACTGTGTTTTCAGTTGAAGGGCACATTACCTAGTGATGCGTTAAGTTTTGACTATATTGCGGCATAGCCCCTTCAACTGCCACTGACTGCAATGAGTTTTAAAGCTGAAAAGCTTTGGTTCATTAAGCCACCTGCTGACGGGAGGCTTTGGTCAACTCTACCATTGCTTTACGTACATCATAGTGATGCTCTATTGGCTTAAAAAAATGAATAAAGCAAATTTCATGTTGATATTGAACATGGAAGCCTTGAGCGTAACAGCTGAGTATTTTAACCTCTCCCACTTCAGCCACGGTGCGTTTTGTGTAATTGTAGATTTCGGCCAAAGCATCGCCATGCTCTTCATGCATGTGTTTGATGATGCCTTTAGATTGATGCTCTAGACTTACCACTTGAGCTTGCCAGTCTTCTTTACTAAACCAATATATTTCGCCAAAGCCTCCAATGTAGCGCACCCTCTCAGTGGTCAGTAAGTAAAAACGAAAGTCGTGAGCCTCCACATACTTTTTAGCTTGCGGAAAGACTGCGAAGTAAGCCCGCTGCAGCCATTTGCCGACATCACCTGCTTGTGCATAAGCCAAAACAGTCACCCGAGAGCTGGCTTGACTATCTTTTTTTGCACCATCGTGTACACACAAACTAACATGTGAGTCCGCTTTTATATTACGTGAATGCTGCGCAATGTCTGATGCATAAATAACCAGATCACCCTGCTCGGTCATTAAATAGGGTGTAAGCGAACCAAATGGAAAACCTTTGCTAGAAAGGCTCTGCGTAGCAAGTACGCCGCTGTGTTGTTCGCGCATTAATATCCGAGCCTGATGAATATGCTGTGCTTTATTACTCATGTTTGTTTTCCTTAAGCATTATATGTCAACGTGGAAAATAGGTTTAAAATGGCGCAATACGCCATCGTTTGGCGAATGTTCGCGCTGGCTTTTACTTTGCAACAATGGGTTAATAGAAGCTGATGACAACTGGGCTGGCTGATATAACGTTCCCTTAACGTCAAAACAATCATTCAGTAATGGCTCAATAAAAACCTCTTTACTAGGGCCTGAAGCCAATATTTTGGCTTCTTTTATCAGTACAATATTATCTGCAATACTTGCCATAGCGTTCACATCATGATCAATCAGAATGACCGTGCCACCTTGTTCTTTAAACATCAATATATGTTGGTAAAGACGCTTGGTTTGTTTAATGTCAAGTGCGCTGGCAGGCTCGTCTAACAAAAGACACTTATTCAGTAATTGACGCTTGTCGCAAATTTGAAGATAAGCGCGAGTGAATTCTATTA
>CAZMDX010000480.1:0-7607 GCA_964564805.1 uncultured Pseudoalteromonas sp.
TAGTACTTCATCACCCACATCATGGCCATAGGTATCATTAAACTTTTTAAAGTGATCGATATCACACATCACTACGCTATATTTTCGTCCAAGAGTTTGCACATATTGCACCAGTGCACGCCTTGAAGGAATATCTGTTAGCTCATCTCTAAAGGCCATCATAAAACTATCTTTAAGTATTGAATAACAGAACAAACTCATCAAACTAATTATTGTGATCAGACCAAACTCGACATCCTGATAAATATGCATAAACGCACTTAACGCTAAGGCAAAATATAATGCATTGTGGGTGTTATCGGTTTGTTGAAATAATCTTAACAACCCAAGCAATAATCCAATAAGTAATAAAACACTGTTTAAAGGGGTGATAAAAGTGCGAACGTGAGGTGATAATTCAAATAGTAGGCTGTCAATCGAGGTTAACCATACCTGACTGACGAGTTGAATTGATGGGATTGCAAGCCAGCTAATCGCAAACAATAATAATAAAACAGTTAAACTAAAACACAAGTTCAAGGCATAAAAACCTTTATCCTTGCTATACAGTAAAAAAATAAAACCAAACAATATGCCGTTATATCTGACTTCAAGCATTTCTGATGTTAATGATACTTCTTTTCCAGCAGCGATCAAAAAGAGGAGAAGACAGGCGTATACCAATCGGCTACGACCAAATTGCCAAGCAATTATTGCTGTAATAGCCAAGCTAGCGTAATTCATCCACCAAAGCTCTTCCAACCAATTTTTAATCAAGTCAGTATTAAAAAAATAAATATTAAATAAAATACTAAAAAAAAGTAATGTTGGAAAAAACAACCAACAAAAATCAGTCAATCGATAAAATCCTGGCAACATTTTAGATACCAACTAAAAAACTCACTTTAGACAGACATTTAACAGGTGACGTAGTGTATGTGAAATTACTCAGTGACATAAGGTCAATAAGTATTAGGCATCGTGATAATGAAATAAAAAAATTTTCTTTACAGATATTTTAAAAAAATAACAACTCGCATTTGTATCCCAATTAATCGGCTGTTACTCAAGTGGTGGGTCCACTTTTTTAATTCGCCGGTCTCGTGGTAACGACAAACTAAAATTTGAAAAAGATTAGCTGACTAAGAACAACATCAAATTGATGTTCAGCAGCCCGATGTGATCAGTAGCGAACAACGTGGATCATTTATGGAGTAGAAAATGCCACAAGTCCATCTGAATTTAATCTAGTACATTCACAGCTAATCTAAATTATGCCAAGCATAATGCAATAAACTTGAATATTCCCCATCCTAGGAATGAAAGGATCATCGGTTTGATTAGCCGATTAAGTCGCAATACCGTCTTTACCCATAAACAAAAATTAATTATTGTTACTAATAGAATTTATATATGGGTATCTGAGTAATGAAATATTGGATTTGCACATTAATGTTCGTTGCTAGCTTTAGTGGCTGTAAATTAAGCGAACAACACGGCGGTTTTAACAATAGTAGTATACAAATAGTTGATATGGGCCAGTTTAATGGATTAAGGATCATCGAAATAGCATCATTACACTATCCAGCACCAACATCTGAAAACCAAGTTGGCTGGATATTTTCTGAAGTCGACAAAGATAATTTTAATGAGACTTTAATTCAATCTCTTAGAAAGTCAGGTGTCCGAGTTTTACCATCAGCGCAAACTAAGATACATCTGAATTTCACTCAGGTCGCCATGAGCGAAATTCAAAAAGATACAATGTTAATAATGACTGCTGACGTAGCGGTGAGTCGAAATGGCATCATAACCACAAAGGTAATAGAAATTAGCGGCAAGGCAAAGCTTACGTTAGGTTTGACAAAAAACAATGGTGTGAACATGTTTATTCAAGCAATAGGTGAGTTACTAAGAGAACAATCGTCTTTTAAACGATAGAAGAGCGAGAAAGGTAAAGCGCTTGAAAAGTCATTAATGCTTATTAATTTTGTACACTTCTTTGAATTTTATGCTGAGAAAATACTGAATAGAAATTAAGGACTTGAATACTTACGTTGATTAAATTTCAATTACACCGCTACCAAATTAAAAAGTTTTTTAAATTTGACTGAATAACACTATTTTATCTACACATTTATTACAGGTTATTTCGATCCAAATATTAATTTATTACCGGCGCTTGAACCTTGGTGGTATAAATAATTACCTAACTTTAATTGAGTCATTTCCCATTGATGCAACGCTCTTTTAAATTCGTCATCGGTCTTAACATTCGTCAATGCGTCACCTAAAGTTAGTGCGTTAGCTGCTGCTTTTGCAGTGCTGGCTGCTGTGTGTGGTCTTGGTATAAATGCGGCATCACCAAGAAGTACTACTTTGTTATACACCATGCTTTCACTGGTTAAATCCAAAATAGCTTGAGCAAAAGGCGCTTTAGTTGCCAACACTAAGGCTTTAAAAGGAGGGGGTAATAATTCACTGGCGTCTTGATAAACTTTGTTGACCCACTTTTGTGTCAACATACCGGGTGGCATAGCAAATGAACGTTTATTACCTTTTTTATCCGTCATTAAATCTGGTAGTTCTGTGAGTTCTTCAACAGTACGATACCAAACCCAGTTGTAATAACGACTTCCTTCATTAGTGCTATTGTTATCGCCGGGCACTAAGTAACCTAAAATATGTGATTGAGTATTACTGGCAAACCCAAAGTCACCTATCAATTGTTTTGCGTCCTCTGGCATATCTTTTTCATTGATTAAGCCTTTCCATGCGACATAACCTGCATAGTCGATTGTTGTTTTTGGAGAAACAATTTCACGCACTGTTGAACGACCTCCATCTGCGCCAATTAATATATCAGCACTGACTTCACTTTTATCACTAAAAATAGCGGTTACCGAATCTTCGTCTTGTAAAATATTGACTAGTGTTTTGCCTTGGTGATAGTGGTTATCCTCACAATGCTTTCGCATACTTGAATATATTAAGCTCCAAGATGTTTGGGTTTGTGGAGCATTATCGCGCTGCAGTTCGTCGCCATTTGGGGCAAAAACCACCCTGTCTTTGAAGATACACCTAAGGAGCCATTTATTTCTGCCCCTACCTTTTTAAATACATTAACCACGTTGGGTTGCAATACCATACCGCCGCCTCTGCTATCTAAATCAGCTGGCGAACGTTCGAATACATCTATATGCCAACCAATACTTTTTAAAATATTGGCAGTGAAAAGCCCGCTAAGAGAACCTCCTATAACAATCGCTTTTTTTTGTAAGCCAGTAGTAAGAGTTTTCATATATTTCCCCACTTAAATATGTGCCAACTAATTGATGTTTCGATGAATTTTTAATTTTTGCCAATAGTGTTTCCATAACGCCAAATCGTTGTGCTCCATAAAGTGTTTTTAAAGAATTGCCGTTCTTTAAATCTATAAAAGGCACACCCTGAGCACCGCTTAAAAGTGGATCTTCAATTGCGGCATTCAATTTTGCAGCATGGCTATTTTTTGTCAAAATATGGCTCAACTTGTATTTGTTTATATTCACAGCTTGTGCAATGGCTAAAACGGTTGTTTTATCTCCGATATCTTTACCAAGACTAAAGTACGATCCGAATAAAGCATCAACAATATTTGATCCTAACTCAGGCATATTTAATTGCATAAATTGGTGTGCTAATCGTGCAGTAGGTGTGATTAATATTTGGTCATAATCAAATGTTAATGGATCGTCTTTGGATGTTTCTATTGTTCCCTAATCATGTTGCTGCGACTGCTCTGGGCTTCAAAACTTTTGACTGCGATAACCTTTTCTGTTTTTACCTTCTTCAGGGATAGTTTGATTAAGCACAAATAGTCTATAGGTAATATTGAGATTAACGCCTAATTTTTTGTGCGATAAAACACCAAGGGCGTATAAAGTCTGAGGTAATTGATACGGATATTATGATTTGGTGATCCATAAATTCTTAGTTTAAGCTTTAGCTGGTTCAATAATACGTTGTTTAATATATAGTGATAAGAGCCATATAAACGTCATTAGTTTTGTGGCTTGTGCAACAACCATTGCATTGATATCGATAAAATTTGTATCGTAAATTGAAAACTTCATCAGTTGATACATGTCTGCTTTAATAATCGTGCTATTTCCAACGCATTAATTTAATTTTTTTATTAAGTATTTGTTTTTGCTCACAAATTTGCATGTATGACCGCGTTTTTAAAACAGTCGAAGAAAAGGGGTTTTAGCGTCACGTCAATTAAACGCTGCAACATTGAGTATGACACGCTTAGTTGGCCAGTTAGAATAACAATTAGGCACTACACTTCTCAATAGGTCCACTCGCAAAGTTACTTTAACTGGCGCAGGTGAACATTTTTATCTGTAAGTGATTATTATCCTTCCTCTCTTGGTTTTCGCTAAAGAAAATATACGAGATTTAGATACCGAACCGTGAGGAAGCTGCATATTGCCATGACACCGGCATTATGTAGGTTAAGAGTCATGACAATAATCAATCAATTTATGCATATCTATCCAGATATTAATATTATTGCTCACTTGGATGATGAAGTAGATATGTAAGAAATGGATGTTGATATTGCTGTGAGGATCGGTCTGTTGCCAAGCATTACAAGTTTAATTGTCACTAAAATTTCATCACATTCTAGATTTTTTTTTGGTTCAAAACGTAATCTTGATGAGTCTGTTAGAACAACGCATCTTTAAGATCTCGTTCTACATAGGTGTTTACTTTTTGATTACGGAAACGGTGTTAGGCATTGGGATTTCACACTTAAATTAGCCAACATCAGTGAACAGTTTACATGTTCACCTGAGCCTTGTATGGAAGCCAACAATTCTGATGTATTACTGAATGCGGTCAAAGATAGTTTGGGCATTGCGCTGCTTCCAGGTTGGTTAGTCGAGAGTGAACTGTCAGCAGGAACGATTTAATTAATTCTAAAAGACTTTGACAGTAACCCTGATTTTAACCATGTCAACGTGTACGCATTATTTCCTAAAAACAGAAGAACGATGAAAAATTCAGACTCTTCATCGATTTTTTAAAAATATAATTATGCATGGCCCTAGTATTCCCCTGAATGAAGTCATAAAAATTTTGATGAAAACTTCAACTTCAACGTTAAGTAAGGTAAGTACTTTAATCAGTATATGTATATTTCGTTAAACTTTTTATGCTTACAAATATAATGAGTTTAAACACTTTGCCGCCGACGCCATGGGGCAGTTTACACCTTTATAAGTTCCAATTATTAAATTAAAAGCACCTTTTATGCCCATCAAAGGTATCGACGTGTTTATTCATTTTAAATTTGATGCGCTATTACTTTATCAAAGCTAACGTTATAAAAAGACACTCTAAGATATTTAACGTTGGTATTCGCCTTGTCATTGTTGATAGTAAGTATGATGTTGAATTTTTTTTCATACACAGCTTTAAATATTGGAACAATAACAACCTAAACTATCAGGACAATGAGTCATGTTCACGTATATCCCTCCTGATCCCGGTGTGTTTATTAAATCAACGTATCTGATACCATCTGATTATAGTTGCCGTTTTTAGCAAAGTAGCTTGATGTCGCTTCTTCTACTCTAAATCGTATTTTAAAGGGGCAGAGTGGAATAACACTTATAATAGCATTAAGATTATCTACGGTGTGGAGCGCAGCCCAGATACTTGGATGGCTATGCAGAGTAAATACGATCTTTGGCAGCCAAAAAAATGATAGTCTGGGCAGTATTCGTGCCCTGTCTTTTAAGGTTGTCTAAATCAGGAAATAATTTAAATAGAAATGTTGTTTAAAATAATTCATGTAACCACTGGCTATTTTCGTAGATGTTTTGCTCAATTTACTGTTCAAGCTTTTTTCATAAATAATTTGTCTATTAGAGCACTATCATAGTGATCATCTATCTGGTACTTAACTAACTGTTCATTCCTTGTTAAAATTTGTAAGGTTTTTATGAATAAAAAATTAGTAAAAAATGGACTGGTTGCTGCAGGTCTGGCGAATATTAGCGGTGTGCTCTTGTTTTCACGAGGTTTTACTAATACCGCAATAAATCATGCTGACCCAGTAGTGATGTCAAACTTCGGTCTTCTAATGATTATAGTATGGGGTTTTGCATTTTTAGGCGCGGCCACTCTAACGTCTAGTATAAGATGGCTGGCTGGGGTGTTTGCTGTTGAAAAACTTATATACGTCTTAGTTTGGGTGCGGTGGATGTCAGATAATAGTTTAACATCACTTTATTCCACTGATTTTTTGGCTGGCGTTTTCTATAGCATTTATGGATTAAATGATTTTATTTTTTTTCTCTTTTTCACTTGGTTATTTGTTTTTAGCAAGCAAATAAATAAAAGTTAACAGCTTCAAAAAGCGATGATACGTTCACTTCTCTATAGGTCTAAAAAAATCAATATCACGAGAGAAATAACCAATATTGGTTTTTCTATATTTTAATGATTAGCTTTAATTTTTGAATGTTTTTAAGAAAATTGATCGTGACTGCAATTATGCAGTGGCTCTTATTCAAACTTAATCTTTTAATTCATCTACCCACAAAGCAGTTGCGCCACACACTGCTACAGGCATCACTAGAAAATTCACAATGGGGATCAGCGAAAATATGCTAACTGTAATCCCAAAACTAAAACTCTGAGCACGATTAGCCTGCAATCTGTGTTTCATATTTCTAAACGACACCTTATGATTGTCAAAGGCATAATCACAATATTGAATGGCCATCATCCAAGCTGAGAATAAGAACCATAATATTTGACCAAATACAGGCAAGATAAAAAATAATAATAAAAAGCCGATCGCTCGTGGAATGTAATAGGTGAGTTTTGATAGTTCGCGACCTAGTGTGCGTGGTATATCTTTAAATATATCGCTCAAGCCGCTGTCATCTATTCGTTGACCTGTTAAATGTTGTTCGACTTTCTCAGCTAATAATCCGTTAAAGGGGGCGGCAATCCAATTGGCCAAGGTGCCGAATATTAATGCAAATGCTAATAAAATAGTGATTACGGCAATCGGCCAAATTATGTAACTTAATCCGTCTTTTAACCAACTCAGCCACTCCCAGTCGGGAATAAGGTCAGTTAACCAAATAATACTGCTGCTAATTTCACCAAATAAATAATAAAAACCTGCAGCAAACAGAATAAGGTTAATAGCCAACGGGAAAAACACAAAACGTTTCAAACCTTTGGTGGTAATTAATGTAAAGCCTTGAAAAAAATATTCCATATTTCACCTGTATTACTGATGGTTTTTGACGGTCTAAGTGTATGAAGAACCCTTGTTTTTCAAAAATTAGACAGGTTCATTATACGTATCCATAGCTATGGGTCAAAACGTCAATTGTTACACTTGATGACTTTTGTTACATTCAATCTTTGAAACATAAAAATAATAACAATTTTCGGAATAACTCCACCTTTATATGCGCTTAAAAAAAATAAAGTTGGCTGGGTTTAAGTCTTTTGTAGACCCAACCACTATCCCTTTTCCAGATGATATGACAGCGGTTGTCGGGCCTAACGGCTGTGGAAAATCCAACGTGATTGACGCTGTGCGCTGGGTGTTA
>CAZMDX010000481.1:0-5778 GCA_964564805.1 uncultured Pseudoalteromonas sp.
CTGCTTGCAGTAATTTTTGATAAATAGGCTCAGACATCGAGGTTAATAACGCTGTACTATCCATTTTTAATCCGACCTTTTTAAAAATACCAAACGAACACGATTAATTATATACCAAACAAATCCAACAAACGTGAGTCCGATCGCAATGTTATATTGCAATCCACCCGGTGCCGCACCACCCCAATACATAAATCCAAAACCTGCCACAAACAAAAGCATAGCCAGCATAGATTGCATTTGAACACTTTGACTTTTTAGATACTTATTCAAACTTTGTTTGCGTTCGATATCTTCAGCATCAGCTGTACCTAGAGATAAACCACAGTGCTGACAATTTTTTGTTTTATCTGATATTTTTTTACTACAAGAAGGGCAAGCTACTAATGCCATATCTTTTACTCCAAACGGACATAATCAGTCTTCGAATTAGAATACAAAAGCGCGGCAAGTCGCCGCGCTTCATAAAATATCGTAAGACTATTTATGTTCTTTATTAAATTTGATCCAGTACTCTTCGACCGACTCTTTCATTTCTTTACGTAACAAGAAAATACCAAAAAGGTTTGGTAACGTCATTACTACTATGGCCACCGCAGATAGTGTCCACACCAAAGTGGTATCTGAAACCGCAGCCCAAACAAATGCTGCGACATACACTACACGATATGGCATAACTGACCGCGGCCCTAACAAATAAGTCATTGCTCTATCACCGTAATAAGACCATGCAATAGCAGTAGAAAATGCAAACAGCAATAACCCAATCGAGACGATATATTTACCAGACTCACCAAAAAAACCTTTTGTAAATGCCAAGG
Organism: uncultured Pseudoalteromonas sp.; assembly: GCA_964564805.1. Classification (GTDB taxonomy): domain Bacteria; phylum Pseudomonadota; class Gammaproteobacteria; order Enterobacterales; family Alteromonadaceae; genus Paraglaciecola. The sequence continues at coordinate 822 of CAZMDX010000481.1, forward strand.
CCGTGAGGCTGGCCGAATGGATCAACGATTCACCTCTTACAATAATGTTATCTTTAAGAAGATTGCCATCTACTACCTTAAGGTTACCTGTGTAACTGTCATCTAGATCACCCAACGAAAAAACAACATTATCAGCAAATGAACGAGCATTAAAAATAGTAAAGCCTTGACTTACTGCCTTGCCATTAACCACTTGTATCTCACCGTTAAATTGAGTAACACCATGGCCTTCGACATCATTAATATATGCATAAAGAGTTTGTCTATCTGACTCGTCAGTTTCCACATAATCACCCGCGAGTATGTACATGTCAGTTCGATCGAAGGTGTTAACATGTTTGTCTTTCCAAACACCAGACGAAAGAATAACTAATCCCGTTATAGTACAAATAAGAATAGTGTCGATAAATGGCTCAAGAATAGACACCATACCTTCAGCCACAGGCTCATCAGTTTTTGCAGCAGCGTGGGCTATTGGAGCAGACCCCTGCCCTGCTTCGTTTGAAAACAGGCCTCTGTTAACACCTCGGTTAAAGGCATAAGCGATGGTTGCACCTAAAAATCCACCGGTAGCAGCTGAGCCTGTGAACACATCTGCAAACACAGAAGCAAAAGCAGGCCCAACGTTTTCGAGATTGGCAAAAATAACGGTAAAAGCACCAATAATATAAATTAAGGCCATGATAGGCACTATCTTTGAGGTAACCGCCGCAATACGTGTAATCCCACCTAAAATCACTAAGGCTAAAAGTACTCCAAGCACGCTGCCTACGATTAGTGGATCAAAACCAAAAGTGGCTTCAATACTAGTAGCAATGCTGTTGCTTTGTGGAAGATTACCGGTGCCAAACGAACTAATAACAGTAGCAATAGCAAAGGCTACGGCTAACCATTTCATATTTAAACGTTTGTCCATGTAGTACATGGGACCACCAGCCATAGTGCCGTCTGGTGTTTTATCACGATACTTGTGCGACAACGTCACTTCGACAAACTTGGTTGTCATGCCAAAAAAAGCCGTTGCCCACATCCAAAATAATGCTGCAGGGCCACCTAAAAATAGCGCAAACGCAACACCACCAATATTACCTGTACCAACCGTACCCGAAAGTGCAGTGGTCAAGGCTCTAAAATGCGTGGTATCACCTGGCGCATCAGCTTTGTCATATTTACCTGTTACGACTTTCCAAGCGTGTTTGAAGTAACGAACCTGTGGAAATTTTAAGTAAATAGTAAAAAATAAGCCTGTACCCAGCAACACATAAGGAAACCACCAAGCGCCCCCTAACATGCCATCCATCGATTTCAGTAAATTATGAAAAGCTTCCAACTGTTTTCCCCTTAATTATTATTGTGTTTATTATTAGTATTATTGTTTTTAATTTTTTTATATAGAAGAATCATACTGGATGAGAGTATCAACCGGATAAGAGTTTCAACTAAATAAGAGTTTCAACTAGATAAGAGTTTCAACTAGATAAGAACCTCAACTAACGAAGGTTATCAACAACCCCACGCATCGCAATCAATACATCTTCACCCAGTTGTTTACAACGAGCTGGTGACCAACCATAGGCTGGGTCTGGCAAATCAATATTGTCTTTAAATGGCATTTCCAAGGTATAAGACAAACAATCAAATTCATGTCCAATGGCATTAGCCGCAACAGTTAAATTGGCCTTGTTAGGCTCATCCTTATCATAACCAAACTCATCTTGAAACTCTGGTGTAGCGGTTATCAAGGTAGCTTTAAATGTCTCTTCAAGGTTTTTCAAACGGTCATTATAATTTGGATTGCCCTCACAGCCTGCAACAAAATTATATGGCAAGGCTTCATCACCGTGCACATCTAGCAGCATATCAACACCTAACGACTGCATTTTTTGTTTCACTAAAAATACTTCAGGACTATTTTCCATGCTGGGCGATTGCCATTCACGGTTTAAATTTACACCTTTGGCATTGGTACGAAGGTGACCACGCACCGAACCATCTGGGTTCATGTTGGGCACAACATAAAACACAGCTTTGCTGAGCAGCAAACGAGATAATCCATCATCTTCATCCAACAAACGCTCTAGAAAACCTTCAATCAACCACTCGGCCATGGTTTCGCCGGGGTGTTGACGTGCTGTCACCCATATCGCTTTTTTTCCTTCTTCTGGTTGACCCACTATCAGCAAAGACATATCTCTTGCGTCTAAGGTTGCACCTAAATACTCTTGACGACAATCAGGTGAGTTTTGAGCCCAACTGAGTAAATCTAAATGACGCTCGTAGCTATAAGGGGCAAAATAAGCATAATAAATATGTTCAAACTCAGGTGTATGCTCAATGGTCAAGGTATCACCATCAAATTCACAATCAACTCTAAACCACTCTTGTCTGTCATAGGAAGCAACAGCCTGATAGTTTTGCCATCCTTCAGGATAAGCAGACTTTTTTAGGTTGATAATACTTATCTGATGGGATTTGAAGCTTTCGGTTTCTAACTTAAAATGAAACCACTGATAAAACTCTGATTGGTTATCGTTGCAAATACTAAGTTGAATATTTAATGGATCTTCTGCGCGGACTACCTGAATATTTCCGCTATCAAAATTGCTGCTGATTCTCACATTGGGTTCCTATGGACATTTGCTTTGAGTAATTTATCACAGTCATTATAAAAAAGGACTATGTATGCACGTTTATCCTGAAAAAATCTGTCTTAGTTTTAATCCCAATGCAGTAGAATATCCGAATGCCTTGGCTAATACTTTTTGCTGCTCATCTATAATATAGTATGTGGGGTAACCTTGAATTTTAAATTGTTGTTTTAACCCATCATTCCCTAACAAAATTTGACTTGTTATATTGTGCTGGTTAGCAAAATCTTGGACTTCTTCCACATGCGAATAATCAAGTGCAATTCTAACAATATTAATTTTTTCTGAGTCAAGGTACGCAAGGTTACCAATACTCAGTGAACAAACTTGACACCAAGGTGCAAAAAAATAAATCAATGTAATTTTATCAGGTTTTATTAAAGCACTGATCTGCCCATCAAGCCCCACCAACAGATGTTTATCAGCAGAAATACGACTATCAACATCAAGCATGTTACGTGTTTGCCAAAAACCCACAGCAAAAAAAATGGCCCCTAAAACAATGACATCTGTGATCCAGATATGCCATTTAACCTGTTTAAGATGGTTGAAAATTTTATTCAAAAGCGAGTTCACTGTGACCCTTGTGATAAAAACCCGCCGAAGCGGGATTTTATTGTATTACTATTCGACTCATTGTCCCATGACTACGATTTAATCGATAAAGATTTAGGCAGTGTTGGATATACCAAACCAGACATATGCTGCAGTACTTTCATCACCTGACAACTGTAACCAAATTCATTGTCATACCACACATATAAAGTGGCTCTATTGCCAGCCACTATTGTCGCTTGAGAATCGACAACTGAAGGTGCACGTGTGCCCACTAAATCAGTCGATACAATCTCTTTTGATGCGGTAAAATTAATTTGATGTTGCAATGGCGAAAATAAAGCAATATCTCGTAAATATTCATTAATAGATTTTTTATCAGTCGTCTGACCAAGATGCAAGTTCAATATTGCCAAAGATACATTGGGTGTCGGCACACGTATAGAACTTCCGGTCAATTTACCTTCTAATTGAGGGTAAGCTTTAGCGACGGCTGTCGCGGCCCCTGTTTCGGTAATCACCATATTTAATGGAGCACTGCGCCCACGGCGATCACCTTTGTGAAAATTATCAATCAGGTTTTGATCGTTGGTGTATGAGTGCACAGTTTCAACGTGTCCACTTTCAATCGCATATTTTTCATCCAGTGCTTTTAATACCGGTGTAATCGCGTTGGTGGTACAACTTGCTGCAGACAAAATCATATCTGATGATAATATATCTTTGTCGTTTACCCCATATACAATATTTTTAATTCCTCCTTTACCTGGAGCAGTTAACAATACTTTTTTCACACCTTTTGAGCTTAAGTGCTGACCAAGCCCCTCCTCATCACGCCACATGCCGGTATTGTCGACGACTATCGCTTGATCAATACCGTACTTGGTATAATCTACTTCACTTGGACTGTTGGCATAAATTACTTGAATATAAGAGCCGTTAGCTTTGATAGCGTTTTTTTCTATATCAATAGTTATGCTGCCATTAAAAGGACCATGAACAGAATCTCGGCGTAACAGACTCGCGCGTTTTTCTAGATCCCCCTCTTTACCACCTCGCACTACTATGGCTTTTAAACGTAATTTATTATTGGTTCCTTGTCTTTCAATCAGCAACCTAGCTAACAATCGGCCGATACGTCCAAAACCATATAACACCACATCTTGAGCTTGCTGATCGTCTTTTACATCGATAATACTGTGTAGTTGTTGGGTCAGATAATCTTCAATTGATACGTTTTTAAATGATGGATCATAATGATAAGTGTAAGCTAATTTACCTAAATCAATTTGCGCAGGCGCTAGTTTCATTTTATTTAGCGATTCAAGCAATGGCCAACTTTCTCGAAGGCGCAATTTTTGCTTTTCTTTGAGCCTAACTGTGCGGTGAGCCTTAATAATTTCTATCGCACTGGCGCCTAATAATGGACGTCCATATACTGATATCTCAATCGCTCTGTTTCGGTACAGCTTACCCAGAATAGGTTGCATTTGCTCAGCAAACTCTTGCCTTTCTTGCCAACTTCCTAATAGTTCCTGCTCTAACTGCTGATTCATAAATTAGTGTCCAATTTCCAAGAGTCATACCAAATTTGCGGGCATTCTAATCAAGGAAACAAAAAGAACCAAATTGTTGAAAAATTACGGTTTAATTAAAAAACGGTCACAAAACCGCTATTTTTAGGTAATTAATTACCAATTTATATAATAACTAAGAGAAAAAGAGCATTGTTTTTCAAGAATTCAAAAAACAGC
>CAZMDX010000482.1:0-4613 GCA_964564805.1 uncultured Pseudoalteromonas sp.
CAGTTTTATCGCTACACAACAGGATATAAAGGTGAAAAGTGCAACTGAACCCCATACAGTAGTAAACCATCAATAAATATTGTGACTACAAACAAGACTTTATCAGGACTCACCTTAGCCATTAACGCAAACATAAGGTTACTTGTGGCTATAGCGATAAAACTGAGTCAGCTTGATGGAGTCGCAGGATACATATCAAAGCGTTTATTGGCCCACACAATCAATACTAATACAGGGATACCCATCATTGCAGTGCTTAAGAAAAAGTGTTGGTAACCTATTGTTTCAACAATCGTCCCTGAATAGCCACCTAATATTTTTGGTAACAAAGTCATTAATGAGCTGAAAATAGCATATTGCACGGCAGTAAATGAAATATTAGTCAGACTAGATAAAAAGGCAATAAAGGCAGCGCTAGCTATACCTGCCGATAAATTATCTGCCGAAATAACCACATATAACAAAGTCATATCATGGCCGACTTGAGCAAGTAACATAAATAATAGATTGGTTATCGCCGACAATAATGCGCCTAAGAACAAAATTTTCAACACACCAAAGCGCACACTTAATAAGCCGCCTAAAAACCCACCAATAATGGTCATTATTAAACCAAATGTTTTCACAACGCTGGCAATTTCAGGTTTGGTAAAGCCTAAATCGAAATAAAATACATTAGCTATTACGCCCATTACAATATCGGAGATCCGGTACAAACCAATTAAGGCTAATAATAACCACGCTAACGACCAGCCGTATCTCTGGAAAAAATCGTTTACCGGTTCAACATAAGTGACAAATACTGTTTTTTGTTGCACTAGGCCACTAGAAATTACGACCTTAGCAATAAGACCAGCAATTATTAAGGCTAAGGCTAAACGAGCAAGCTCAATCATTGCATTGGCTAAATAACTATTAGCAATCAGCGCACTTAATGCTGCTTTTGCCGATTCCGAATCAGATGCCGTCAAATAAAAACTAGCCACAAAACCACTAACAGCAAATATAAACAGCAGGAAAAAACCTAATTGGTGGTGCTTATCTTGTGCTTGGGTGAGATTCTTTGATTGCGGCTCGCTGACCACTAAGGTGGTTATCACACCGAACGACATCATTGCAGCCATAATGAGATAGGTTGTTTGCCAAGCCAAATAATCATATTCGCCCATGCTCGAGCCAAAGTAACTTGCTAACACCAAGGAGCCAGCCCCAGCAATCAGCATACCGATGCGGTAACCAGCAATGTAGCTAGATGACATTAATGCTTGTAGCTGAGTATCCGCAGACTCAATTCGATAGGCGTCGATCACTATATCTTGAGTCGCCGATGAAAAGCCTAACAATACCGCTGCCCATGCAATCACCACTAAGGTTTGTGTAGCCGGATCGACAAAAGCCATAGCGACAATAGCTAGCACGATCATCATTTGTGACAATAACATCCAGGCCCGCCGGCGCCCAAAAAAACGGGTTAAAACTGGGATGGGTAGGCTATCTACCAAGGGTGCCCAAACAAATTTAAAAGAATAACCTAAAGCTGCCCAACTAAAATAAGTAACGGCTGAACGATCTATTCCCGCCTCACGTAACCACAAGCTTAAAGATGAAAATATTAGTAACAAAGGTAATCCGGCTGAAATACCAAAAAACAACATTGTAATAACACGAGGATGTTTGAAAGACTTTAGGGTCTCTAACCAAGTTGCTCGGGAAGCCTTAGGGATGTCATTCATTAACTTGTTATTCCGTAATCGTGATTAACAATTAAGGTAACAGTTTTGATATTAGCAACATACGCTCACTAGGGTACGTCTTTTGGTTAAGTTTATTCAATTAATACCACTTGGTTTCTACCCATGTCTTTAGCCTCATACAATGCTTTATCGGCTGAATCTAACCATTGAGAACTGTCTTCGTAAGTGTCTTTAAAGCCTGCAATACCGATACTAATAGTGAATGAAATATGTTCCTCATCAAAAACCACAGTACATTTTTCAACTAAGCGGCGAATACGCTCTGCTACAAACTCTACATTAGCTACGGGTGTATCTGGCAATATGATGGCAAACTCTTCTCCTCCATAACGACCAACAATATCAGTTTCTCTCGTCGTTTTTTTGATGATACCGGCCAAGGTTTTAATGATTTCATCACCTGCAGGATGGCCGTAAGTGTCATTCGCTTCTTTTAAAAAGTCGATGTCTACCATTATTAGCGATGAGGGGTTTCCGCTGCGTTTATCTCTTTTATACTCCATAACAAACTGTTCTTCCCAGAAATGTCTATTGTATAACCCAGTCAAACCGTCTACTTGGCTCATCTTTTCTAACTGTCTATTTAGTGACTGCATACCTAGGCGACTTAAGGCTTCTTCTGTCACATCGTAAATCACCAAACACACTTGCTCCACCTGTCCTGTCAAGGATGCCAGCGGAAAAATCGTAATATTTTGGAACATGTGTTCAGCTTGAGAAGTAATTGGGCGACTACAATTAAAATGAAATAAGTATGGGCGCTGCTCCCAAATAATAAAGACTGGACTCTTCAACGAAAATGCTGGCGCCGCTTTGCGAGTAAACCACTCTTCATCTATTTCAGGAAAAAATTCAAATAAATTTTTATTTTGGATCATTCCCGGCACAATACTACTGTGATTCTCCATAAACTGATTCCACACCTGCACATTAAATGCTTTATCTAGCACAACAATTCCCACCTCAATCGAACCAAGTAGATCATGTTTCCAATGCATTTCTGCCAAACTGCTATCAACTGCCATAAAATTGAACCTTAAGGATGGGATGTGACAAGTTTATCGAATACTAAGTCGATAGACTTGTTTGGGAATAATAGTAACAAATCAAAGTTGATATTTTGACTCTTTATGGAATAGGCAATTTCTATTGCCAGCATATCCTCTTTTCTTTGGGTTGTTGTTTTGAGGATATCGTCCAAATCGCAGTGTCGGCCTAAAATAATAGGATGGTTGTGGCTAAACACCGAATGAAGCTGTTCTGAAAGTGCGCGTAAACAAGCACCAATTAAAATATTTGAGACATCCATTAACGCTTCCAACTCCAAAGAACCGCTGCTCTTATCGTCAGTGTATTTGAGAAGCTTGACCATATTACTAAAGTTAGAGTCATTAAAAATAACCAGCGCTTCACCATTGATACCTGCGCTTATAAAACCTTGAGAAACTGCAGAAACACTTTCATTTCGCTGAATGTCGGCAATAGCCATGTGTAATTCAGTATTAGTGATCAAGTTAACATTAGGGATAGGTAAATCGATAAACTCACCTAAAAGTTTAGCTAAACTTTCGCCAGCTTGACCCATCGCTACGTTTGCCATTTCACGATAAGCATCTAACTTTTCGACACGAGAATTATTTGTGATGGGCACCACATCTTCTGCTCGTTTATTAGCTGAAGCTTCTCCGGAATATAAACCAAATTGGGTGAGGATTTCTACAAGCTTGGCATTATCGATTGGCTTTCGGATGAATTCAAGCGCCCCCAATGCCAACATTCGGGCCCGTGCCTCAGGTTGCACATCACCCGACACCACAATCACCATAGTAGGTAAGTCTTCATCCTTGATAATTTGCATAGTCTCATAACCGTCCATAACAGGCATGTTTAAGTCAAGAAACATCACGTCTGCCTTGCCTGCTCGGATCATGTCTAATGCTTCCTGTCCATGCTCAGCGAAGCTTATCTCGACATCCCATCCATCTGGAATAGATCTTTGCATTTGCTTGCGAGCAAAGCTCGAATCATCGCAAATAAGTACAGGAATAGTCATATGGGCATTGTCACCTAATTCTTGTTTTTCTAATGGATAAATTAAATGGCCACTACTGCTTTGATGTGGTCATGTGCCAGGTAGTTTTTTAATTCGAAATCATTGATATCAAAGGAAAATATATCTTTAATATTAGGGTTAATTACCATTTTGGGCAAGGGATAAGGTTCGCGTGTTAGCTGTAAATTTGCTTGCTCTACATGGTTTACATATAAATGTGCGTCGCCCAAGGTATGAATAAAATCACCGGGCTGTAAGTCACAGACTTGCGCTAACATCATTGTTAACAGCGCGTAACTAGCAATATTAAAAGGTACACCCAAAAAAATATCACCGCTGCGTTGATATAACTGACAAGATAATTTGCCTTCCAATACATAAAATTGAAACATCGTATGACATGGAGGTAAAGCCTGCCTACCCTGTTCTGCGTTTTCTTTTGGCGAATATGAGGTATCGGGTAATACAGCTGGATTCCAAGCACTAACAATCAAACGTCTTGAGTCTGGGTTGGTTTTAATTTGCTCAACGAGCTGACTAATTTGATCAATAACTTGTCCATCAGCGCCTTCCCAGCTTCGCCATTGTTTTCCGTAAACAGGTCCTAACTCGCCGTCATCGGTAGCCCATCCGTCCCATATCTTGACATTATTGTCGGTCAAGTAAGCGATGTTTGTCTCGCCTTTTAAAAACCATAAAAGTTCATGAATAATGGATCTCATGGAACACTTTTTAGTCGTAACTAAAGGAAACCCTGCATTCAAATCAAAACGCATCTGGTAACCGAACACACTAAGAGTACCTGT
>CAZMDX010000483.1:0-6981 GCA_964564805.1 uncultured Pseudoalteromonas sp.
TTTCTTATCTTTTTCTTATTCCTCAAAAACTCAAAAAGAAATTAAGCTCAGACATCGTATTATTGATTTTATTAAAAGTTTTTTCATTCTTTTGCCTTGGTTGTTTTTATGTAAATTAATTAGCTTTGACTTTTCGTCGACTGACAACTTAAACGAACTAATAGCAAGAGATGGTAGCTGGGGTATAGGCGGCGGAGGCTATCTTTATGTATTGCTTTTAACCATTACTTTTACTGTGATTTGCAATGTGCACACAATAAATAAGAAACATGTCCTGTGGAAGTTTTTTTCTTTAATAATTTTAGTTTTAAGCGTACCTACTAGTTGGTATTTATTAAAAAATGGTTTAGTGGATTCTTTTCAAAAATATGGTTATACGTTTTCTGGTGTCGATTTTTTATTGGGGGGAAGCCGCTCACAGTTATTATCAGAATCTGAATTAATGCTTAGATGGGTTGGAGTGTATCTAGTCTTGTTTGTTGGGCTGAGTGTCTCTTTTTTGATAGCGCAAAAATTATTGAAAAATACAAAAGAATCAAAATTAGAACTAGAAGAGAAAACAATTATTATGAGTAAACATATCGAGCAACCTAAGCCCGCTAAAAATCAAAAATTAACTTTTAATAAGCTTGGGTCGGCGCTGATATCACTTCTAATAATGATTGTTTTAATAAGCATTTACCTATTTTTTAGCTCAGCAACTAACACCGTAAAACAGATAAATTGGGCGTCGAATGATGCAAATATACTATTTGATCATCATACGCATACTAATTTTTCAGATGGTAAACTAAATATAGAAGAGTTGGTTAATTTAGGCATCAAAAATGGTTGTGATGCCATTGCTATCACAGATCATACTGATTCTAAACGCTCACTTTCTAAAAAGCAGTTAGATGAAATTAAGTTAGCTAGATTATTTAACCCTAATACGATGATTATAAGTGGCGCTGAATTAAATCCTCCTTCATACAAGGTTAGAGAACACATCAATGTATTGTTTACCCCAAATAACGAAGAGAAGGCATTTACAACGCTCAGAAACAGAATTGACGATGAAAACCAAAAGCTTGATGATACACAGCTATTTGAGTTATTGAGTACCTTCAATTCTGAAAAAGAAAATGTGATTGCGATTTATAACCATCCCTCTAGAAAAGATGATACTGAGAAAGAAAACAAGGCTGACTTTTTAAAGTGGCGACAAGATAGTGATATTTTGATTGGTTTTAGCGGCGCACCAGGGCATCAAAAGTCAAAGGACATAGGAAGTTATCGGGGCCGTTTTAAAACCATTAATAGGTGGGATCCTGCTGTAGCTAAAGTTGGCTCAACCTTAGATCAGTTATTAGACGAAGGTCATGATGTATGGGGGGCCATCGCATCCTCTGATTATCATAACGACCAAATGGACTATGCACCTTGTGGCTTCTCCAGAATTCATGTGTCAGCACCCGAAAGAACTTATGCAGGTCTGATGACCGCGCTTAAAAAAGGCACTTTTTGGGCAAGCCACGGAAAATTTTTGTCACAATTTAAAGTGGTCGCTGAAGTATCTGAAAAACAGTTAAGGCTCTCCCCTGGGGAGTCTTCAAACATAAACTCTGGAATCATCGCTTTAATTCAAGTCGAGTTGCTCAGAGAAAACGGTTATGTTGGTTTACCGTTAGAAATTGAGCTGATTACCAACTGTGTGACAGGTGAGCCGGCATTGCTTGATTCAATTAGAGTACCTGGATTTAAAAGCACTGCTACAGCGCTTATACCCATCAATAGAAAAGGGAAAGATGGTGCAAGCTGCTATTTGCGTAGCAGGGTGCAAGTTCAATCTACGGATGGCACACCTTATATGGCATATAGTAATCATATTAGATTTGTACTTAATTAATTCTGTTTGTTATCAGCCTTATTGATGAATCACTCGATAAATATATCTTGGGTTTATTCTGCGAGTAAAAAGCAGGCTTACTACCTCAGAGCAAGTAGCCACATATCTTACATTAATTGATAATGCTAACTTACGAATGATTTTGATAACAAGGAACGACTATGTTGTATAAGCTTGGATCTTTGCAAGGAGCAGCTGCTCTTCTGGTCATTTTGTATCACTGCCAGATAAAAGTTGGATATTTTAGTGTTCCATTTAGTTAAATTAGTTATATTTTTTGTCCGGTTTTGTTATGTCACTTGCCTATGGCTCCCAAATTCAAAGCGGTTTGACCTTTAAAGTATATATTGTCTCTATGCTAGGGCGGCTTTATCCATTACATTTCACACTTTTATTAGTCTGGTTTATTTATTAAGCAAACAAGTCTTTTATTTTAGTTGCTTCGGCGGATCCGAACAATTTACTGAGCAAGAGAACTTAGGGAGTTTTTTAACTCATTTATTTCTTATTCAATCGATCGGTATTAATGCAGGAAATAGTTGGAATGTGCCGAGTTGGAGTATCAGTGCTGAATTATTTGCATACCTTTTCTTTTTTGCTTTTTCTCTATTAGTGGATAAAAATAATAAAATATTACCCTGTGTAATCATCTCAGCATCTGCTTATATATTTTTAGTGTCACTAGGAAGAGATAATTTATACATAACATGTGACTACGGAGTGATTCGTTGTATTGGGGCTTTTTACTTAGGAGTAGCACTACATAGAATACAAATCTTTACTAAAAATATGACGCGGTCAAAAAATATTCAGTTGCAGTAATTTTATTAATCATAACTGTTAATTATGCATCTATAAACCCATATGCCTTTCTACCAGCTCTATTAGCATTTATGTTTGCCATTTTTGTTTTTTCATCTGTGGAAGATGGACTAATAGGTGGGGTTTTGAATAAATACTCCTTTCGTTTAGTCGGCCTTTGGTCTTATTCCATTTACATGGTGCACACTATCGTGATTTCGCTGACACATCTTATATTAGAATATATTTTTGATTTGATTGCATCAGAATTTAGTGGCTTAGAAATTATACTATTTAGTGTTTTTGTAATTACGATTACACCAGTACTGGCGAGCTTGACCTATAAATATATAGAAGTGCCATTTAGGGATAAGGCGAAGTTATATGCAAAACAATTCTTGATGCCTAAACTAGCAAAGATGAGAGATTAATTAAAATCTATGTGCATTTTACTAACTCCTTAATTGTAGGTCCTTCCAATATGTTAGAAGCTGATATTTGCTTAGTATGATGAAAGACCAGACTACGGACGGGATCCTAAATATGGCTTATAGTAATCATATTAAATTCTTAGTTGATTAACTTTTTATCAACACATGTGATTTCTTAATTAGTTTTTGAATTTATATCTACTTTCACCGTGTATCTTATGGGTCAGTAAATTTCTTTTTATGATCAATAATTAAAGTAGTAATCTTATTGATGTAGGCTTTACGACAAAGGAGGGATTATACCTTGGTTTTTTTGATCAAACAGTATTTCCGCTCTAAATTTGCTATCCCAAACGCTCACATCATTTTACCGGCAACGCTATCTTTGAGCTGATGTGCTTTGATTAGATTTAGTAGCGCACGCCTGAACAAGGCCATGTTCCTCGGTCCATTTTCAGCATATATTTGACTTTCATCTTCTTTAACTGTCACGTCCAGCAACCAATGTCTGCTGTTTTCTATAGTCAAATGATTTATGACCGCCCGGGCTACCTGCTTGACATCGTCTCCCAGCGAAGTAATTTAATAAAATACTTCCTGCACGACTTGTACTTTACCCTCCTTTTTAAAGCTTCGTATACGTGACACTTCCACCAAAGATTGGCAACCTTTCCATTGCCCAGTACCGGATAACCAGCCAGTGATGGGCAATAGACGATAGTGAAGCTCATTGACACGACCATTTGACTTATCTATTTCCTCATAGTTTAGGTCTTCGAGGGCTTGCGGGGTGTCCCGATATGTCTTGTGGAAAAATGTAGCGGTTTCTAGGTGCAAGTTACGCTGATTATCTTTAACCTGCAGCATGCAGTCAGTATTTTCACCCCGTATTACCTCTGTGGTCTTAGTATAATATGTATGGCATCGGCAATAACGTTTACTGAGCCCCTGACGACTTTGCGATTAAAGGCAATCTGCTTTTTTTCTCCATGAACCCGGATGGTATTGACCCATTTTTAAAATACTCAAGAAGGCTTTCGGCTTTTATCCTCCGGGTAATTCGTCCAATTGAGTGCCGTGTGTGAACCCCATTAGCCATTCAAGTTGCGCAACGCCGAAGAGTAAGTATAGCTTCCACCTTATAGCACCAGACATAACAAGGAAAATGATATCCATCAAAACATAATTTTTGTTTATATCAGTGCGGCTATCTTTAAGGTTTTAATAAAATACTAAAAAGGACATAAAATGAATTGCCGATAAGTAAAATTAGGCGAGCTGATCTTGCATTCAGTATATGTTCCCAAGTTTTTTATAGCATTATGTACTCAATAATATAATTTTATAACTTTAAGTGTGAAACCGCTCTGGCCTTACGACTTATTTACCTCGTACAGATCATATTAGTAACTATTACTGTGCGTAGCGTCATTTTATATTTTGTTAATGGTGTACGTAGATAATATTGTGATTTAACAGATGCTAATATTCATAGGCAAATTACTTACACCTGTTATTATTCGTCATATAGCAATGCAGCCTAACTCACAGGTATATGTAGCTTATGACAGTTGCCGTCAGATATAATTTCTATCTTTAATACTTAAATTTAAAAATCAAGGAGGTAATAAATGTCTGGGATAAATAGTACTGTTGTTTTATTTTGGTTTTATAAGGAGATCCCTTTATGCCAAGAACGGCTTGAACATTTTAAAAAATTTAATCCAAATTTACTTATATATGGTTTATATGGAGGTGAAAAACCTAAGTTAGGCATGCTTGATGATATCGCTACATATATGGAGCATCTTTATATCTTTGAAAAACCGGCTTCAGCTAAATGGAAGTGGATGAATGGCGATCAAATGCTTATTGATTGGTATAGAGAGGTTGGATTTGAATTTAGTTGGAATAAAGTTTTTATTCTGCAGTGGGACTTAATCATGTATCAACCTTTAGATTATTTTATTGGTGATGTAAAAGATAATCAATATGTTATACCTGGTACGCGGAATATTGAAAATGTTAAAACGTGGTGGCCTTGGTTTGAAGAGAACAAAATAAATAAATTCCGTTCGTATTTGAAAGAATCGTTAAATTATGAAGGTGTATTGTCTTGCAGTTTGTTTATATGCGCTTTATTGCCCCGTGATTTTTTCGAATATTTCAAAAATAAAGAATATCCTGAGTCATATTTTTTAGAGTACAAAATCCCAACATTACTAAATGCTCTAGATTTCGAAGTTTATGCTCCTCCATGTTTCAACCCTTATTGGGCTGCGGAGATAGTTGAAGACTACATCTCAGTTGAAAATAGAAACTTAATTGCTGTTGGACAAGGTATTTCAAAAGCAGTCGTGAAGAAAAATTTATTGTTGAATCGACATATGATTTTTCATCCCTGTTATGAGAGTCTTCTAGAGATAGATTACAGCGCGCCCGATTTTCGGTTTGTAGATAGGCTCACACTATTACGTATGAATGTTGTTAATTATATAAAATTTATCATAAAAAGATGGATAGGATATGACAGGCGGAATAGAAAAGGTTTACTTAAATTTATTAAATAGTCATTTATTGAGATAACGTTTGTCTGAGATTTTCTTTTCATCTATTAAAAAATTGAAGACATTCGACGTGAGTTAAGAAACATTGGACAATATGTATTCGATCAGATGGATGTTGTGACAAAAAGTGAAAATTTAGTGCCTTGATCTGTCTGGTCTTTTAAGTTTATTGAATATCGCTAATATTGAGTTTACTTTTGCTAATTCAGATTAGAAGTGACTTAGTGAAAATCATCTAGATATTTGACTTTACACTATTTGTAAATTTAATGGGCGCACTTAATTAAGGAGTATAAAAAGCAAATGGTAAAAAAGATTTCTTTTCATATTGGTGCACACAAAACAGGCACAACTCACTTTCAAGACACATTAAAAGAAATACAGTCCAAACTTAGGCAAGAAAATATCCATTACGATTCAAGAGAAGAATTCAGAAAAAATATGGAGGTATTTTATCCTTGGGGAATTAAAAGGTTATTAAGAAATGTTTTACCTTTTGCAGTGACTAAACGAATAATAACAGAGCGAATTTTACCAAAAGTGCAAAGTTGGCAACATTTTATTATTTCAGAAGAAAATATTCCAGGAAGTTGTACTGATTTGCTGGATAACAATATATATATAAATATATGCGAAAGGTTAAAGATCCTAGATTTCTTCAAAGATGAATATGAGATTCAAATACTATTGAGTATTCGCTCATTTGATAGAGTTTTACCCGGAGCATATGTTACGGATCTAAAGTACAGACCAGATCTTGCCATTTCAAAAAAAGAATCATTAAGTAAAACCTTGAATAGTAGTAACTGTCCGAGTTGGTTTGAACTACTATCACGAATTGTTGCAGCATATCCGACGATCCCAATTAAAGTTTGGACACAAGAAAATTATAAGTGTTGTTCCGATAACATTATAAAGCAAGTCTTAGGTGTCAAGCATTTATCCATACCTAATTTGAGTCCTCCTAAAGCAACGATAACCCCTGATTTTGATGTTGTTACTAAGTTAGAAGTGGAATTCAAGAAAAACAAATATAGTTATAATGAATGGATAAATAAGTGCGATGAATTATTGAGTCAACATCCAGTAAGCAACGACAAACAGCGATATACATTTTTGAGTTTAGAGCAGATAAAGATATTAAAAAAATCTTATCTGGAAGATTTAGTTAGCATCAGAAAAAAGTGGCCTAACATGTTAATAGACTAGAATATTCATTAGTTATATATAGTCCATCAACTACCACTGGGATAGTGGGAGGATAGGAGTCCAATTAAAGCCAGTACGGGTATTC
>CAZMDX010000484.1:0-1507 GCA_964564805.1 uncultured Pseudoalteromonas sp.
AAACCAAACTCACCGATCATCAACAACTCTTCATTCCCCTCAAAATCGAGTTTATCTAACAGATCAGAAGAATGTATTATGTTACGCTTTGCAAACACATTGCTTGCGGTCAGTAAAAACAAAATAAATAAAGTCCACTTCATAGAATAAAAAATACTAATAACCAAAAAAATTAAATAATACTATACATAAGACGATTGTACTTGTGGATAAATAACAAGAAAAGCTTATGTAATTCTTATATCTTAATAATATCTAAATAAGTGAGGGGTCATTATATTCAATATACCGTCAGCTTCCATAGTCGCAAATTTAACTGCGTCTTTTAAATCTTCATGTTCAAGGTTTAGGTGTTTCAAAACTAAAGGAGTAACTAATTGATTGGCAGAATATAAATCGGTGTGTGCCATTGCTACACCAGCACGAGCAGCAATATAAATAATCGCTACATCCTTATTTTTTAGCGCTTTATTCTCGTTATGTAAATCCATCACAGGAATATATAGTTGGCTTGGTAGGTGCCAAAACTCCATCAGTTTTGCGCTACAATTTGCGTAATCAAAGCCTAGAATTTGTTGTTGTAATTTCCAAGGGGAAGTCTTTTCGTCATATTTACAACATTTAATAGCTAAATCTGGGGCCTGAACGGCAACCAATAACTCGCCTAAATTGTGTAATAAACCCAATAAAAAAAAGCGTTCACTACCTCTTATTTTGACTATTTTAGCCAAGTGTTTTGCAACTAACGCAGTATAGATGCTCTGCAACCAAAATCTTCTTAGGTCAATTACGTCGCTACTAAAGTGTTCAAATGCAGAACTAGCAGTTTCTGCCATAACAAGATTATATAGGGCTTCGCCACCAATAATGTTAATTGCCTTTGCTAAAGAATCAATCTGCGATTCAAAACGAAACAATGGACTATTTGCCAATTTAAGAAGTTTTGAAGACAAAGAGGGATCCAATTTGATGAACCGGCTAATATCTTCTAAGTCAGATTTACCATCATCCAACATTGAACGAATGCGCACACAAATGTCTGGGAGAGCAAAAGATTGGCTGGCTACTCTAGCAATATCTATAGGGTGAATGGATGACATAATTTGTTTTTTTGGAAACGTTATGGGACTAGTATAAACATTCGTGATTTGAAAAGTTAGTTTCTTTTTATTTAGATTATTACATGGGTATATTAATAATAGAGGTTGATTTTTATCCGTAAGAAGATAGGGTTATTTTATTGTAAGTTTACAGTGTTAATGGCATACCTATGGAAGAGCTTTCTGGGCTAGACGCTTCATTTTTATATCTTGAAACACCTAAAATACCCATGCATATAGGAGGTGTTGCAATTATTGAGGGATCACTTGAATTTGATGACTTTCGTCAGTACGTAAGTGATCGGGTACATACTGTTGAAAAACTTACACAAAAACTCGTTACTGTGCCACTGAGTCTCGATAGGCCTTATTGGGTGGAGGACCCTGATTTTGACATTAATATGCAT
>CAZMDX010000485.1:0-5928 GCA_964564805.1 uncultured Pseudoalteromonas sp.
CACAACCAAACTGAATAAAGGTTGATAATAACAGCAATATAGTTTCATATGAGACTATATTGAAAGTGTATCTAACGAAGGTAAACCAATGACTGAGCCAAGTGATATTTGTTATTCCCATGGGTTTAATAATGAACATGAATCTGAAGCGTTGAAAGGCGCATTGCCTATTGGTCAGTTTAATCCACAAAAATGTGCTTACGGTCTGTATGCAGAGCAGTTTAGTACAACCGCCTTTACCGCACCTAAACATGAAAACCGCCGAACCTGGATGTATCGTATTCGGCCATCAATTAGCATGGGCGACTATTTACCTATTGATAAAGGATTGCTTCGTACGGCACCTCTAAGCGGCCCTCCCTGCCCCCCCAATGTTATGCGCTGGGATCCACAACCTATTCCAGAAACACCCACTGACTTTATTGATGGGCTGACCACTATTGCTGCTAATGGCGATGCAAAAACCCATATCGGCATAGGCATACATCTTTATTCAGCGAATAAGGACATGCAGGATCGTTATTTTTGCAATGCTGATGGCGAGTTATTATTTGTACCTCAGCAAGGTGAACTACTAGCCCACACAGAGTTAGGGGTACTTATTGTAAAACCCGGTGAAATAATGGTTATTCCCCGTGGTATAAAGTTTCAAATAGAACCTATGAATGAACCTATACGTGGCTATATTTGTGAAAACTATGGCGCGCCGTTTACCTTGCCAGAAAGAGGTCCAGTCGGTGCTAATGGGTTTGCTAATCAACGGGACTTCCATTACCCAACAGCTTGGTTTGAAGACAAAGGACAAACCTGTTACTTAGTCACAAAGTTTTGTGGTGAATTGTATCAGGCACAGCTAGAACATAGCCCGCTAGATGTAGTGGCCTGGGTGGGTAATAGTGCCCCCTTCAAATACGACTTATCCCGATTTAATGTGATCAATACAGTGAGCTTTGATCATCCTGATCCCTCTATATTTACGGTACTAACTTCTGCCTCAGATATGGTTGGTACCGCAAACATGGATTTTGTTATCTTTCCACCACGCTGGATGGTGGCTGAAAATACCTTCAGACCACCTTGGTATCATCGTAATGTGATGAGTGAATTTATGGGGTTAGTAGATGGCGTTTATGACGCAAAAGAAAAAGGCTTTGAACCAGGTGGTATGAGTTTGCATAATTGCATGACACCCCATGGGCCAGAAGCGGTGGTGTTTGAAAAGGCATCAAACAACCCACTTACCCCTCAAAAATATGATAATACGCTAGCGTTTATGTTTGAGTCTCGTTATGTGATTGCACCTACAGAGTTTGCACTACACTCAGCAACCAGACAAAAAGATTATCTGAGTTGTTGGGGACATTTAAATAAACATTTTGATGGAAAGGCTTAAGGACAACTTCTCGCTAAAATTCGAGAGCTGCAAGCCACTAGCTAATAAATAACAAAATACAAAAATAATTAAGAGAGAAAAAATATGTTGATGATTAATGAAACCCATGATGTCAATTTAACCAGTTGGGTCAGTTCTGCAAATAATGATAGTGACTTCCCTATTCAAAATTTACCTTTTGCCATATTTAAACGCAAAGGACACAGCGAAGCTCTTAGAGGTTGCGTTGCGATTGGCGATCAAGTACTTGATTTGGCAGTGTTGGCGAACGCCAATATCTTCTCTGGTAATGTACACGCAGCATTACAAGCAGCCAGTCAATCAACTTTAAACGCATTAATGGACTTAGGTTCACACACTAATTCAGCCCTTAGGTTAGCTTTATCGAAAGCGTTGCGGTGTGATTCAGAATTACAAATGGCATTAACACCGGCCCTGATCAGTCAACAAGATATAGAATTTGGTATGCCTTGTCATATTGGTGATTACACTGATTTTTACACTTCTATTCATCATGCTACCGCAATAGGTAAATTATTCCGCCCAGATAACCCTTTATTACCTAACTATAAATGGATACCTATTGGTTATCATGGGCGTTCTTCGACTATCGGTATATCGGGCCAAAGTTTCCACCGTCCCGTCGGGCAAACCAAAGCTCCTGATGCTACAGAGCCTAGTTTTGGGCCGTGTAAACGTTTAGATTACGAATTGGAAATGGGTTTATTTGTGGGTAAAAGCACCCAGATGGGCGAACTCATTAACATCGAAAACGCCGAACAACATTTATTTGGTATCTGTATTTTTAATGACTGGTCTGCACGTGATATTCAAGCGTGGGAATACCAGCCATTAGGGCCGTTTTTAGCGAAAAGTTTTGCCTCGACGATTTCACCATGGATAGTGACCATGGAAGCCTTAGCGCCCTATCGCAGCAATTTCACTCGCCCAGAAACAGATCCCCAGCCGTTGCCACATCTGAGTAGCGAACAAAATAGCCAATATGGTGGTTTAGATATCGACTTAAGCTGTTTTATACAGACTCAAACAATGCGTGAAAACAAACAACAGATGACACAACTATCCAAGTCCAATTTCAAATATTCTTATTGGACACCTGCGCAACTGATAACCCATCATGCGAGCAATGGTTGTGCCATGCGTTCCGGCGATTTATTAGGTTCAGGTACTCAGTCAGGACCCACATTTGAAGAAGCGGGTTCATTACTTGAATTAAGTAAAGGTGGCAAGTCGTCAATTGATCTGCCAAATGGCGAAAAGCGCACATTTTTAGAAGATGGTGACAGTATCATTATGCGCGCTTCATGCAGTAAAAAAGGCGCGGTGAGAATTGGTTTTGGAGAAGTTGTGGCGACTGTTTTGCCAGCAAAGATATAGGCCCTGACAATGAAGTTATATAGTTATTATCGCTCATCTGCCGCTTATCGGGTTAGGATCGCCCTGAATTTAAAGCAGGTTGAGCATAGTATCGAGCCAGTCAACCTGCTAAAAAAAGAACACAAAAGCGCTGACTACGTCACTAAACAACCACAAGGATTAGTGCCTTGTTTAGAAACTAATGATGGGCAGGTTTTAGCTCAATCAGGCGCAATTCTGAGTTATTTAGATTCACTCTATCCTAGCTCTGCGTTGTTACCACCTGACCTTTTTCAAGCTGCAAAAATTCAAAGTTTTGTGGATATGATTGCTTGCGACATCCACCCTATCTGTAATTTACGAATACTCAATTACCTTACAGTAGACTTAAAAGTGGACGCTGAGCAAAAGTTGGCTTGGTATCAACATTGGATAGTTTTAGGGTTTGCAGCGTTAGAAAGTATGTTAGAAAAAACAGAATACTGCTTCGGCCAACAAGTAACCTTAGCAGATATTTATTTAATCCCACAGGTATACAACGCTTTGCGATTCGAAGTTGATATGACATTATTTCCAAAAATCATGAATACTTACCAAAACTGCAATCAAGTTGACGCTTTTATTCAAGCCGCACCAGAAAACCAATTAGACGCAATGTAGTGCGTCGAATCGGTTTATGTTTTCACCATATTGGTAACAAAGCAAAACGTTAAACAATCACTCGTCTGATCCACTTATGGTAAAGTTAAGTTAATTACGTTATATGCATTAGGTTATCTATGCCATTACCATTTTCTCTGCTTGACCTTGCTCCCATTGCTGAAGGGTCAAGCCTTGCCGACGCCCTTGATAATTCACGTAAATTGGCGGTACAGGCAGAGCAATCAGGTTATCACCGTGTTTGGTTAGCTGAGCATCATGGCATGTTTGGCGTAGCTAGCTCCGCTACAGCGGTGGTGCTGGGACATATTGCCGCTGCCACGTCTAAAATTAGGATTGGATCAGGTGGCGTAATGTTGCCAAACCATTCTCCTTTGGTGATTGCGGAACAATTTGGTACTTTAGCAACCTTGTTTCCAGATAGAGTGGACTTGGGTCTAGGGCGTGCACCCGGCACAGATATGGCAACCGCTAGAGCTTTAAAACGCAATCTACATTCTGACATAGATAATTACCCTGAAGATATTCGTGAACTGCAACATTATTTAGCCACACCACAACCCAGGCAGAATATTGTTGCTGTTCCTGGTGCCAATACACACATCCCTATTTGGTTGTTAGGATCAAGTTTGTACAGCGCTAAACTAGCAGGACAATTTGGGCTACCCTACTCTTTTGCCTCACACTTTGCTCCAGATCAATTGTTCGATGCAATCAGTCTTTATCGCTCGAGCTTTCAAGCGTCACAGCAGTCTCAAAAGCCTTATATTATGGCTGGACTAATGGCAGTGGTTGCAGATAGTGACGAAGAAGCTGAATATCTTTTCACTTCTGTGCAACAACAATTTATGAATATGCGGAAAGGGGCAAATCGGCCTTTTGCGAGACCAGTAGATGACATATCTACGATTTGTACTGCAGCAGACCAAGCGATGTTGTCGAATATCTTACGTTACGCCATGGTGGGCTCAAAACAGACAGTAACCGATAAACTGAGCAAATTCATTGAAGCCACTAAAGTAGATGAAGTCATAGTGTCGATGCCAATTCATGATATGCAAGCACGCTTAAATAGCGTTCAGATGCTCGCAAAATCAGGCCTGATGCAAGCCTGTTAATTTGTATTAATTGTGGCTAATAAACAAAGTCAATAAAACTGACGCGATGAACACCTATAATTGCCATAGATAAAGGCACCCTACTTAAGGTTAAATTTTTAAGAGGCTCCAATCCATAAAATTCAATCGTCTAAGTGAAAAATGACGACTCACTTACCAATATTGATAAATACACCCAAGATAATAAAGTACCCAATCACAGATTTAACGTTACTCAGACCACGATTAGTTTCAAGACGCAACATATGCAAATATTTACAGAGATGATATTTACAGGAACACCCATCGTAAAAATTGCAAATTAATTACGATGGGTGTCTTTACAATTCTACAACTCTTTTTCTGCTTACAACTCTTTTTTACATATATCTTCGAACGGATACTCCATTTTCCATTTACAAACTGCCACATAACAAGGTATTTCCCACTGTAAGTAATAGTTTGCTTATCTTCAGTCTTCCACCACGTTCAGACTCCAGATTCAGCAGTTCTCTTTGGCTACCCGTTGCAACCCCAATATTGTTCGGTGTACGAAGGCCAGCGACGAAACCTAAATCATTGAATATTTTCGTAAAGCCCTCGATATTCTGATCTAGATCAGCCCACAAGCTTCCGTCACCGCCGATGGTATTTAGTTCTGGAAGCCAATACTTAACAGTTGTTTTAAGATCTCTATTCACAAGGGCAACATTAAGTTGAACCCTAGCTGATCGGATAGCTAATTCATCCGCACTTGCATGCAATATTATTTTCTTCGTAGGCTGTACTTGCTCAGCAAAACCCAAAGTTATGTTGCCAAAAAACAAAAAAATATAAAGTCTTAAACATTTTTACTTCCCTATTTTAAACCACATAAATCGCCATCGATTGCCGTTGAAAAAAGTTAGCGCGTTTAAACGTACTTATAGAATTTAGAGTTGGACTTACCTGCTCTCAAAACTGTTTACTTGCCGTAATGTATCAATAAATATAAAAATGTGAGTCAATGTCACTGTTTTGTTCAACAGGTATTGAAGTTTAATAGTTCGGATGTGTAAAGTTTATTCCAAGGGATTGATGCCCAAGACTTTGGTAACGTTGGCCATAAGTAAAAGTAGTAATATTGGTGCAACCATTGTCTATGCGCAAATACGCATGATTTTAATTGACTTTTTATTCGTGAAATAATACTTTCCCAATACATTTCGAATGGCATAATTTAGTGATAAACAGACCTGAGAATGACTAATACTTCTGTTCAATAACTGTTGTTCTAGGTCTCCACTTTACGTTTTTTTAGCCAAGTATCTACACTAAACTGAGCACTTCCCCTTGCAGATAACCCCAACAACCCCGCCATTATCCCCATATTTTTGAAAAAGTTTTGGGTTTCATGCTGCA
>CAZMDX010000486.1:0-8666 GCA_964564805.1 uncultured Pseudoalteromonas sp.
AATGAATTTGCAGGTAAAACAGCTATTATATCCGGAGGGGCGGGTGGTATTGGTTTTGCTCTTGCTGAAGAATTTGGCCAGTTAGGTATGAAAATAGTCATTGCAGATATTGATCAAGAAGTGCTCGCAGAGGCAGAACAAAAATTAAAAGACGCTAACATTCAGGTGTTAGCCTGCCCACTAGACGTGACAGACTACCAACAATGGGAAGAAACCGTTGCAGTAGCCGAAGCTACATTTGGCGATATTCATATGCTGATTAATAATGCAGGTGTAGGGGGTATTCCCGGCTCAGTTGATAAAACCAAAATTGAAACCTGGAAATGGGTATTGGATGTCAATGTGATGGGCGTGGTGAATGGTACGCAAGCCACCGCTCCTTCGATGAAGCGTCATGGCCAAGGTGGCTGGATCATCAACGTTGCCTCGATGGCTGGCATGAATGGTGTTCCATTTTCTGGTGCTTATGCAGCGTCAAAAGCAGCGGTAGTTTCTATGTCAGAGAGTTGGGCTGTTGAATTGAAAAAGCATAATATTGCGGTGTCGGCGCTGTGTCCTGCTTTTGTTCAAACACGTATTCATGAGTCATTGCGGAATCTTCAACCTGCATACAAAGCAGTCAAGGAACACGATGCTGATAAATTAAAATCAGGTAATGCTGTGAACAAAGCGAAACTCTTAGTGGAGTCTGGTATTCCAACATCGGTATTAGCGAAACGTGTTGTGGAAGCGCTTCAGTCAGGACAAACGTATATATTTACTCATCCCAACTTTCGTTCGTCTGTTGCTTATAGATCATCACTTCTAGATGCTGCGTTTGCAGATGCCGAAAGTAGCCCTATCGTGAGACATCTAAAAGACGACGAAATAATAATGCTTTAAAGCTAAAACAATTAGCTGCATATTTAAGAAAGATTATTCGCCACAAAAACCGCAAAGTTAAAGACAGTTCAGTGTGTTCTTTTCTTGGGGTCTTTGTGGGAACAACTCCAATTTTTTTCAAACATCATCAATAATTCTGCCTCTACATTAGACTGACATTTTCTGCTAATTTATTCACGTCAGCAATGTTTGTATAGGATTGGCGATTAACCAACATTATTGTGGCCATTTGAAGAGCCTGAGTTTCTAATTTTGCTCTGAGCTTTGGATCCTCAAACTGCATAAAATCAGCTACCTTAGCAACGCCTAATATTCTACGGATCATCTTGCATGCTGCAAAACCTAAGGTATCACTTAACAATTGTTGTAAAAATAACTGTCTGAAAGCTCGATGACTGTCGCCAGACAGGTCTTTGCCCATGAATGGACTTTGCGAGGACTGTTCATGTTTTGACCACAAAGATAAGAACTTGCCTTCAAATTTGTACCAAAGGTCATCAATAGTCTGCAATAACCATTGGCTATAATTAACAGACTCAGTCGATGTGTTATGTGCATGTGAAAAATAGTTCAAGTATAGGTTGGCAATTAGCGCGCCAATATCAAACCCCATGGGGCCTACAAAAGAGAATTCAGGGTCTATCACAAAAGTTTGATGTACATTTACCATCACTGAACTGGTGTGAAGGTCACCATGTAACAAAGCCTCTGGCTTATTCATAAACACATGCTTCATTTGTGCAACATGTGCTCTAACGTTAGGTTCTTTTTGAACAGAATCGATAGCTGACTGAGATAGGGCAGGATTGTAATCATTCATGTCATGATGCTCAAAAGGATACGTAAAGACAAAATCCTCGGTGATTTTGCACATATCCTGGTTACCACTTTTATTGAGCATCGCTTTTTTTTCTGTAGATGGTAAAGCAAAATCAGAGGAATAAAATAATGTCTCTGCCAGAAAAGTAGATAGGTCTTCTGCTAATCTGGGCAAATATCGGCCTTGTATAAGCTCGGTTCGTAAAATAACGTGATGATTGAGGTTTTGCATAATAAGCACTGACAAAGCCTCAGATTGGTAATACACCTCCGGCACCATCTCTGGACATACGCTAGATTGATAACTTAATGCATTAATTTCAGCAGTCATCCGTTGACGGGTCAATGGCCAGTCCTCACCTAATACTTTAATGTAAGGGGGAGCCTGCTTAACAAAAACCGATTGACTAGAGTCTAACGTATTGGTTACTACGAAAGCGTAATTCAGATTGCCATCGTTAATTTCCTGAACTTCTAGGTTGTCAAAAGACGAAAACTTAAGAAGGCATTCGGGTAGCGATTGTAAGTAGCCAATAATATTGGCTTGATTTAGTAGATAATATTCCATTGCACTCTTATACATTTAATTATATTTCACATTAGCTCAATACATAACGTGGCGTATTGACCATACATAGTCGACTTAATCTGGCAGATGTAATTGCAAATATCGCAGCATATTACCACCCATGACTTGCTTAATTTGAAATTCGCTAAGCCCTACATTTAAAAAGGCTTGAGTTAAATAAATCAACTTTGATGTATCAAAAGGCACACTAACCGCACCGTCATAATCTGATCCGAGGGCAATATGTTCAATTCCGACCAATTCAATACCATATTTAACCGCTTTAGCAATCTCGCTCGCACTAGGCTCGCATATCGCACCGTCCCAATAACCCACTGCAATTAGGCCGCCTTTAGCGGCAATCTGTTGCATTAAATCATCCGAGATATTCCGCACAGATGGGCAATGTCCGTGAAAACCAGTATGGCTGACCAATAATGGCTGACGGCTGATGGCCAATACATCTTGGACCACTTGTTCAGAAGAGTGGGACACGTCCAACATTATGCCCAAAGATTGCATTCGTTGCAGAGCTTCTCGTCCAAACGCAGTTATACCTGCGCCACTTTCTCCGTGTAATGAGCCTCCTAATTTATTATCAAAAAAATGCTGCAAACTCATCATACGAAAACCACTATCGAATAAGCGTTTAATATTGTTCAAATCACCATCTAACGCATGAGAGCCCTCAGTGCCTAACAAGATGCCTAATAGTTTAGGGTTAATTTCTCGCTGCAATAAAAATTGTGAGAGATCTGTTTTTGAAGTAATAAGTGAAACTTGCTGAGGAAATTCATCAACCAACTCTAATGCTTTACTCGCCTGAAACAATGCCCTTTCAGCCAAGCTATTCCAGGTATTTGGAGGCCAAAGACTCACTAAAGCCAGTTTCGTAATATTGTCACTGGCATCACTACTATTGCCTTCGTAATTAAGCCCGTCTGGAGATTTAGTAACAGTAGTAAACATTTGTAAAGCAACGTTGCCTTGCTGCAATCTGGGAATATCCACATGACCATAATCATGTTTATCCATCAAATTTCTTTTCCACAATAAGGTATCACTGTGCCAGTCACCGATAAACAACTGTTCATGTAAGGTTCTTGCTTGCTCTGATATCTCAGGCAAAATCGAATCATGTAAAAGATTCGTTTGTTTTTCTAATTGGGCAGGGAAAAACCCAAAAAAACTAAAAACAGCAACAGTGATTATAACGGCGATGCTTTTAAAAATGACTGTTTTAGGAGGCATAGTTATTAATCAAAAGGTTAAGTAAATTGATGTCTAAGATCGTATTTTGCTGAATCAATGTCAAATCTAAACGTTCATGCTTAATCCTTAACCCTAGCAACCAGGAAATCTACTGCTGCTTTTACTTTAGGTACCAGATATCTTTGTTTTTGATATAACAAATAGACTGCCATATCGTTGTTTTGGCTAATTTGCACGGGTGGATCTAACACTAGCTCAAGCAACTCTCCGCTAGCAAGATAATAGGCCGCCGCCCATCGTGGCGCCATTAAAATACCCTTTCCTTTTACTGCCAAATCACCCAACCACTTCCCATTATTAGAAACGGCGACTTGTGGCGCACAGACATCTTGCCATTGTCCATTTATATAACTTAACCAAGGCGTTGGACCATTAGGCGTACGAAAATATAAGCCTTTATGTTGCCTTAGCTCAATGGCATGTTGCGGTTTTCCCATGGCAGCCAAATAACTCGGCGCCGCAACTGGAATAAACTGATTACCCATAAGCTTGATAGCTAATACTCTTTCATTAGGTGCATAACCACCTCGAATAGCAACATCAACATCATCACGGCCCAATGCAGATAATTCATCACTTAGACTGACATCTAATACTATATCTGGATAAAGCTGGCTAAATTCATCAAGCAGTGGCAATAAAATACGCTCGCCAAAACCTACCATAGAACTAATATGCAATTGACCCATAGGCTTTGCTTGATAGCTTCGTACCGCTTCATTACTTTGCTCAAGCTGATTAAGAATATCTAGTACTTGGACGTAATAACGCTGACCCACTTCAGTCATTTTGACATCACGGGTAGACCGTTTTAATAGAGTCGCGCCTAGGCTATTTTCTAAGTCTGCTACCCGCCTTGACAACGACGAAGGTGGAACCCCAAAAATAGCGGCAGCTTTGGTAAAACTGCCTGTGTCTGCCACTTTACTGAAATACCTTAATGCTCGAAATTGATCCATTATTCTCTTATAAATAAAATTTTTTATACGACTATTGTCTTAATAACAATAAAGATAGCATTAATTTGCTATATATCTTAGGAATCCAGTAAGTAATACTAATCTCACTTGCGCAACTACATTGCATCAATCACATACCGGAGATCCAAATATGAATACATTTACAGCGATTAACCTTGTTGCTCGCCCAGCACCAGGCCCAATAACTGCAGATATTTTTGAAGTAGTACAAAAACCTATTCCTAGTGTAGGGCCCGGTCAAATATTAGTTAAACAAACTCATATGTCACTAGACCCAGCAATGGTTGGCTGGATGAGCCCCGATACAGAAAGTTATATACCTCCTGTTGGTTTAGGCGACGTAATGCGCTCCTCAGGTATAGGTGAGGTTGTCGAAAGTCATCACCCTGATTATGTTGTAGGTGAACGTGTAATGGGCATGATGGGATGGACTGAGCTATCAATGAGCACAGGGGAAGGTCTGAGGAAAGTACAACCAGGTTTAGATGCTGAAATGGTTTTATCTGTGTTCGCTTTACCTGGCTTAACCGCTACTCAAGGTTTATTCGGCTATGGTAATCCCAAAGCAGGCGAAACTATAGTCGTTAGCGGTGCGGCAGGTTCAGTAGGTTCTATAGTAGGCCAACTAGCCAAAGCAGAAGGATTAAACGTGATTGGTGTAGCGGGTAATGACGAAAAGTGTGATTGGATAGTTAATGACTTAGGCTTTGATGGCGCGATTAATTACAAAACAGATGATATTGATAAAAGGTTAACGGAGTTAGCGCCCAAAGGAGTGGATATTTACTTTGAAAATACCGGTGGCCCAATTCAACATCACGTTATCGATCACATCAATGCCCATGGAAGAGTAATAGTGTGCGGCATGATTTCTGATTACACCGCTGAAACGCCAAGTGCAGGTCCAAATTGGATCCCTATTATCAAAAAACGTATCACTATTCAAGGGTATACAATGCCCGATCATTTAGGCCAATTACCAGAGCTAATTGGTAAACTCACACCCTACGTGATGCAAGGTCAAATAAAACACCGTGCCCATGTATTAGATGGATTGGAAACAGCTATCGATGGTTTAAACTTACTATTGACTGGCGGTAATAAAGGAAAGTTAATCGTTAAGTTATAAAGCTGATCCGATTAAAACACATCATCCGTAAATCAGTTTTTGCGGATGATGACTTCTGATGAGCTATTTGTGAGGACAAAAATAAAAATCAGATAATATCCATTGATATCGAGCGGTTTATTGTATTACCTAGTAAAAATTACCTTGCATCAAATCGCCATTTTTTTGCCCCTATTAACGTACTCTTAATATACCTTTGAGTTTTCTCATGGAAAATGGTGTTAATAAACAGTTTTACTATTAGGCCATTTTTATAAAAAATATTATTTTGTCTACTGACCGCATCTCGCTCAATAACATTGAAATTATTAACCAAGTTAAACAACAATGTTGGATTTTATACCGTAGTTTTAACTTAAGCCTATCCAAGTTTAGTCAACTATTAAGACATTCTTGCAGCGAGCTAGCGTATTATATTGCTCATGAATACACAGATAAATCTAGCCAAAAAGTCAATCTAGACCACGATCTCGTTAGTTTACATATAGAAAATAGTAACCCACCTTCTCTCCTAATATTGTAAGTTTATATCATGTGAAAAGTGCACAAATGGGATCTCAAACAACCATTTGTGACAGCGCTAAGCATTTTTAAAAAATAGGCCAAAAAAATTACAAAATCTATGGCAGCAAAGAGTCACAGTTTCACGTCGTTTATTTTCGCATCTTGGCGACAACATGGGGAACCAACATCCAGATATCAATTGTCAAAAAAAATAGAAAAACATTTAGCTGACTTCATATCGATTAATAAACATCAAAGAGGAAAAATAAACGCTGATTATTGCTTGTATTACAAATTAGACTTTCAGCCTTATTTACCCATTAAGAACCTCACCGTTGAAGGACAGGATCATATGGATCAAATTACTTTTGCAAACGCTGTGCTTGGTCCTACGTTAAATTATGAAAGTCCGAGTTATACCTTCCCCGATGAAAAGCCATTAAGTGAGGACTTAATAAAAACGATCACTTAGCTTTTAGTAAGTTAGACACAAGGGATTCGTTGGCAAGATGGAGATATAGCAGTTTTTAATAATAAAGTGTGTATTGCATGTCCCTAGGAGTGTTGTATGTGACTTAACAGACAGAGAAATTTTTATTGGTATGGGTGACTAGTTTTCTATAAAAGCGTACTTTTATGTTTTATGTAGTTGTATGATTTATAAATTTTTTATAAATGCAGAGCTTATCGATAATCGCTTTATTAGCCTCAGGGAAGGTAAATTGGCTTAGGTCTTTAATGTCTACCCATTGGCTTTTTTGACCTTCTTGATGTTTTGGTTCGCCTTCAAAATTTTCTACCAAACGCACATCTAAGCGAACCTTTTTATCGCCATAATCATGTTCAATCAACATAAATGAGCTTTGTTGAATGACTTGTATACCAATTTCTTCCGAAAGCTCTCTCGTCAACGTTTGTTCTATGGTCTCGTTAACTTCACGTTTACCTCCGGGAAACTCCCACTTCCCGCCTTGATGTAAGTCATCCGAGCGTTTGCTGATATAAATTTTGTTACTACGTTTAATAACACCCACGGCCACTTCGACAATCTTCATCCTACTTTCCTTTATCAACCTGACCATTTATGAAAATAAAAAAGTCGGACATGAGCCCGACTTTTTAGAAGTGCTTTGAAGCTATATCAACTTAACTTACCGTGACATTGTTTGTACTTTTTACCTGAACCACAAGGGCAAGCATCATTACGACCTACCTTGGGACCTTGACGTAATGCTGTATTGGTTTGTTCTGGTTCGCTTGCTGACTCATGTTCGAATTTCTTCGGCAAATCATCTGCTTGTCGCCTTTTCTCTTCTACAGCTTCAACATCTTCTTGGGCCTTGACTTGTACTTTACTTAATATAGTGACCACTTCTACTTTCAACGCTTCTAGCATCTCAGTAAAAAGCTCAAAAGATTCACGTTTATATTCTTGTTTAGGGTTTTTTTGTGCATAACCTCTTAAATGGATACCTTGTCGTAAATGATCCATAGCAGCCAAATGTTCTTTCCAATTGCTATCAAGATTTTGCAACATTACTGCTTTTTCAAACTGCCTGATCACTTCTGGACCAACAATTTCTTCTTTGCTTTTATATGCAACATCAACTTTTTCTAAAACACGCTCACGAAGTTTTTCTTCATATAATTTGTCATCTTCATCTAGCCACTTTTGCACTGGCATATCAGTCAAAAACTCAGCTTTAAAACGTTCTTCTAAACCAGCAATATCCCACATTTCTTCTAACGATTGTGGTGGTATATATTGGTCAAGAATACCATTAACGACGTCTTTACGAATGGCTTCTATAGTGCCACTGATTTCGCCTTCGTCTAAAAGTTCATTACGTTGTTCGTAAATAACTTTTCGTTGATCATTAGCAACATCATCATACTCAAGTAATTGTTTACGCATATCAAAGTTGCGACCTTCAACTTTACGCTGAGCGTTCTCAATAGCGCGTGTTACCCAGGGATGCTCAATTGCTTCACCACGTTCCATTCCTAAACGTTTCATCATATTGCCCATTTTTTCTGAAGCAAATATGCGCATCAATGCATCATCTAAAGATAGATAAAAGCGAGAAGATCCTGCATCACCTTGACGTCCGGAACGACCACGTAACTGGTTGTCTATTCGACGTGATTCGTGGCGCTCAGTACCTATAATGTGTAAACCACCGGAGGCCAAAACAGCATCATGCGCTACCTTCCAATCTTCCTTAATCTTTTCAACTTTACTTGGCTTAGGATCATGAATTTTGTCAATCTCAGCTTGCCAGTTGCCACCTAGAACAATATCCGTTCCACGACCTGCCATGTTTGTTGCAATAGTTATAGAACCCGGTTTACCGGCCTGCGAGACAATATCTGCTTCTTGCTCATGGAATTTAGCATTTAACACTTTATGAGGTATTTTTGCTTTTTTCAAAATTCCCGAAATCAATTCTGAATTTTCTATTGATACTGTACCCACTAAAGCAGGTTGACCGCGTTTTACGCAATCTTTGAT
>CAZMDX010000487.1:0-2076 GCA_964564805.1 uncultured Pseudoalteromonas sp.
TAAGCAACAGTGTAAACAACTGGTCCAGAACCAGAGGAGCTCACACTTGGTGCAGAAATAGTCAAACTCGGGGTTAAAACATCTACGACTGTGTTATAGGTTAATGACAGCTGTGTGGCTGCAAAATTTAGTGCCGTATTATTGATAGAATCGTTTGCTACATCAGCGGCAACATCAATCGAAACAGTTCCATTATCATTGGGAGTTATATCTACCGTATACGTATCGCCAGTTCCAGAAAAATTTGATGCAGTTCCGTTTGTCACAGTAATATCATCTTGAGTAAAGTTGACGACCGAACGACCGAAAAATATAGTGACTGGGATCGGTGATGTATCAGTAGGGCTTGTTGCGGTAGTAGACAAAGTGGTAGTTAACGCTTCAATGTTTAACATATCACTCGCTGCTGGATTAGCAGTAGTAGTACTATTAACCGTTGCATTCAAGGAACTGGTAACACTATTGAAATTGCCTGCGCTTGCGTTATCAGGAACACTCATTTCAACTGTAAAAGTACAGGTCTCACCTGGCAACAGTTCACCTTCATAAAAGGTTAGACTAGACGTTCCAATAATACGCGAGTCATTACCACAAGGGGTAACAGGCAAAGAAGTAGCAACCATTCCACTGATCACATTTGAAAACTGGTCAATAAATATCATACTAGTCGCAGCCAAAGCAGAAGCCGCATTGGTAATGGTATATTCCAAACTAATGGTATCTCCAGCTAATGCCGGATTGCCAATAAACGCTTTAGTAAAAGTGAGGCCTGAAATATTCAGACTGTCTGTAGCGATTGATGAATTAACGGCTAAACCAGATGATATAGCACTGACTAATGAACTGGTTATTGTAATTTCACCTGGTGCAGCGTCTTCAGGTATTTGCAAGGTGACACTAAAAGTACAGTCATCGCCTGGCGCTAGCGATGCGCCACTAAAGGTTAACGTTGAGGTGCCAGATAGACTGGCATTGTTTCCACATACATCACTCTGAGCAGTCGAAGTAGAAATTAAGCCGGTCAATGCTCTGTCTAAATCCACTGTAAATGTAACATCATCGGCATCTGCCGCAGCGTTAGCATTGTAGTTAAGACTGAATTCTAGGGTGGTGGTGCCGCCAAAGACTAGTGAATCGTCTGTAACCGCCATCGACAGTTGTGGCGCAGCGCCAACCGACAATGTTGCATTGGCGGGGGAACCCGTCACAGTAGAGCCGTCATTGGTTGCTGTGATATGGCTGGAAGTAAAATCAAAGTCACCTGGATTACCACTAGTAGGCAAAGTCAGTACAAGATCAAAGGTGCAACTTGAGCCAGTACTAATTAAGCCATTATTCAATGTAATTAAACGTACACCCAAATAATCCAAGCCCGAAGTAAACGAAGATCCGGACCCACAACTGTTAAATGTTGGTAGGGTTTTAATCACCGTACCAGGATAAATATCATCTATATTTTGGCTAAAATCAATCGCACTTATTTCATTATTAGTATCACTATTAGCAATCACAAACCTAAGAGTGATGTCACTCCCTGCACTGACGGGATCATCGATGAACTCCATCGTTAGTATAGGTGATGCTTGAATCTGTAAAGTATTGCTCGCAGCAGGTTTAGTGGTTGCAGCGCCTAAATTTAGTGCCACCGTACTCGTATTGTTAGTATAAAAACCTGCAGCCGAATTTTCGGGGATAAGCACAGTCACATCAAAACTACATGAGCCGCCAGAGGCTATATTCGCGCCAGCGATGCTTAAATTTGAAGTTCCCGTAATGGTTGAACCTGCGCCACAAAAACCACTATCTGGCAACACGGTTGCTGTTAGTCCGCTAAGTGTGGCATTCAAATCATTACTGAAGGTAATATCAGTGGCACTATTTGAACGGTCTGTGTTATCTAGGTGATAGCTTAAAATGACTGAAGCACCAGGCGCAACCGAGGGAGGAAAATTAGCATAAAGAAACGGGTTAGTAACAAAAAGTGCACCTGAGGCTTTACCACTGGAATTTGAACCATTTTGAGTAAGCCAACCCGTGGTTGTGATAAAACTAGCGTTTTTTGTCAAACTTGTCACG
>CAZMDX010000488.1:0-1684 GCA_964564805.1 uncultured Pseudoalteromonas sp.
TTTTGTGTTGAGTGAAAACCGATCTAATAGAGATAGTTAAATTTATTTGAAATTATTATTGCAAATATGTAACTTTGCACTATATAATACAAACACGAATACGAACCATTATCATTTAGGATATGAGAGTGATTGAGTTAATAGCAAAATTAAAGGCTTTCAAAAAAAGTCTAGTTAGTAAGAAAACACCTGTGCTGATGTTATTAAACAAACAGCTCCCGAAAAATTCAGGAAAGCTTATTGATTTTTCACTTGATAAAGCACAGCGCGCAATAAACATAGAGTTAGAAAAAGATGGCTCAGTCAATTACATCAGTGTGTTTAATTATGCAGTGCATTTAGTGAACAACGAAACCCACATTACTTGGTCTAAAATAAAAGCTTCAGGTAAACATTCAGCCCATTTGAATCAGGTATTTAAACAACAAAAATCAATTGCACTACCGCCGTATTTATACAACGTTGTGAACAAAGTATTTAGTGATACCAGTTCGAGTGTTACAACCTAGAGAAGATAAAACAGTGAACAATGATAACGTTAAAGAAAAGTTAATAGAAATTTTTGATGAAGTCTTTCAACACGATGGATTTGGTGCTTTTAGAGTTGAGATGAAGATATTAAAACGTAACCAAAAAGAAGTCATCATACATTGCGGAAAACAATACAGATTTACACTGGATTATCAAATAAATCAATGATGATCGCGTAAAAACCGTTGTTGTGTAAAAAGCTACAAACAACAAATTAGAGCGGCCTTTGGCCGTATTAAACTTTACAAATAACTTTAGAACGCAGCTGGCGTGAGGCCCGTGTACTCTATACATTCCACACTTAAATGCTGGTATAGGTATAAAAAAATAATGAAAATGTTGAACAAATTTAATAAAAAACAAAGTGGTTTTACTCTTTTAGAACTACTAGTGGTTGTCGGTATCATCGCTATTATCGGTGGTGCAATGATTGCTTCATTCGCAGGCAACGAAGTCAAAGCAGCACGTGGTGTGGCAACACAAACCATTGCTGGTCTTGAAAGCGCAATGCGTATTTTTGAAGTTGAAAAAAAGGGTCTTCCCAACAATTTAGAGTCTTTGATCTGTGCGCCATACAGTGATGCTGGTGCTGTTGCAAATGCATGGGCTGCTTCTACAACGACAAATCCCAAGGACGCAACAGCTGTTATACAAACTGGTGCTTCTGCCGTAGCTGCTACTAACTATAAGTTTGGTGGTCTATCAAACGTGGCAGGCATTGGTGGCGGTATGAGTAAGAAGTTAGCCGAGAAATTTGTTGGTTATAATTTATCTTCAGATCAAGCAGATGATCTAAATGATTTAGGTATGACAAGTTTACGTTACGCTATAGCTGAAGCCTGTGATACTGATATAGCTACTAAAGCAACAGTAGCTGTTAATGGTGCATCTGCAGATTTTGGAGTTAGCGATAAAGGCTTAGCCGGTATTGATATCCCTAACCTAGCTTTTTCTGACCCTCGCCCAGACGGTACAACCGGTTATAAATTACGCGGTGTTGGTTTTGAAGGTGCCGTTGCGACTGGCACGCCAGTACTCAGATGGTGGAGAGGTTCAGTTGATGACGTTGGTGGTTCACCAGCAACTAGTGGTTATAACAACGTAAAAGTAGGTGCAGGAGCAACCGACATATTAATCGCATTAGGTATAGGCC
>CAZMDX010000489.1:0-18880 GCA_964564805.1 uncultured Pseudoalteromonas sp.
AAAGCTGCGCAAGCATGGTTTACACACTGTATGTGAAGAAGCTAACTGTCCAAACCTAGGCGAATGTTTTGGTGGCGGTACAGCAACCTTTATGATCATGGGTGATATTTGTACGCGTCGTTGCCCATTCTGCGATGTAGCTCACGGCCGCCCGAACGAACTGAACAAAGAAGAACCCAAAAGCTTAGCCATTGCCATTGCCGACATGAAGTTAAAATACGTTGTGATTACCTCGGTAGACCGAGATGATTTACGCGATGGTGGTGCCCAACATTTTGTCGATTGTATATCGGCTATTCGCGAGCATAGCCCGTCGACCAAGATAGAAGTGTTAGTACCGGATTTCAGAGGTCGTATGGACAGAGCCCTCGAAATACTCAAGCAAAGTCCGCCTGACGTTTTTAATCACAATTTAGAAACCATTCCACGTTTGTACCGAGAATGTCGCCCCGGTGCCAACTATCAATGGTCGTTAGACCTATTGAAAAAGTTCAAGCAGCAGCACCCCCATATCCCTACTAAATCAGGGCTGATGATGGGTATGGGTGAAGATAAGCACGAAATAGCTCAAGTATTAAAAGATTTACGCACCCACAATGTAGAGATGCTGACATTAGGCCAATATTTGCAGCCCAGTAAACATCATTTCCCATTAAAGCGTTACGTTCATCCAGACGAATTTGATGAACTCGGTGAAGTGGCGAAGACCTTAGGTTTTAGCCACGCTGCTAGTGGCCCTATGGTGCGCTCTAGTTACCATGCAGATAAACAGGCTGCCGGTGAAGAGGTCAAGTAAGGTACAGAGTATAATTACAGCCTGCCGTTCATATTAAGACGTGTCGGTAGGTTAAAAAAAAGTTCTACAAATCAACTATAATAGTCTTTATCCATTAAAATCATTTATTTTATGTTTGCTTATTTACATTAAATAACCATCGGATAATACTAAATATCATGCGAAATAAAACCCGTTCTATCTCGGCTTTAATGATGTTTTTTTGTAGTTACGTTTTCTCACAGTCTGCGTTAGATTATGAAAAAGCCTTAATTAGCTTTAATAGAGAAAACTTCGACGAAGCCTATATTCACTTAAAAAATGCCCTTCAGGATAATCCTTCCCACCTACAATCTAAATTAATGATTGCTGATGTTCTTTATCGCAAAAATCTAACTCAGGCATCAATTGTTGAATACGAAGAATCACTGCTTTTAGGGGCTGATTTAAACATCGCTTACCTTCCTTTAGCTAGGGCTTTTACTCGCATCAGAGACTACGGTAAAGTAGTCAGTTTAACTACCCATGGACTAAACAAAACAAACAAGTTTAAAATTGATTTATTACAAGCTCTTGCTTACGAAAATTTAGAGCTTTATGAAAAAGCTCAAGCTAAGTATGAGGCTGCACATGAGTTCGAACCAAACAGCATAGATGCAATAAATAGCCTTACCAGCTTTTATATGAGGCAAGGACAACTTAATAAAGTACAAATATACGTTTTGAAAGCAAAATCCATTAATCCCCTCGATGCAAACCTATTACATATACAAGGTCAGCTAAAACAGAAACAAGGCAAGCCCACTGAAGCATTAGAATTTTTTAAATTAGCATATGAAAAATTACCCATGGCATCTTTTATAAGTCGTTCTTTGGCCAATGCCTATGTTGACCTAAACCAACTTAGCAAAGCACGTGAAATAATCGATAACATTCTAGTGGTAACACCTGACGAACCTTTTATCATGCTGTTAAGTGCCAGACTTTATAGCTTGAACAACCACAATGAATTAGCCACAAAAGCATATGAAGAAATTACTAAGAAATTTGCACTTATACCCGATGAATCGCTACTGCAGCAATCTGAGTTATTATTTGTCTCTGGGCTAGCTTTATATATGACAGAAAAGTATGAATCTGCCAAAAATAAACTTATTAATTATGTCTTTTACAACTCTGAAAGCCTCTATGCGCTGGAAATCCTCATAGATACATATATTAAACTTGATGAGCCAAAAGTGGCACTTAAACTATTAGAGTCAAAATATGAGTTAGTCAAAAGTAGTCTGTCCCTATCCTTAGTACTATGCGATCTCTATCTAAATACAAACAAAATATATCAATGTCAAAACTTCATTCCAGAACTCAGAAAAGTTCATAGCGCTAAACGAGTGTTAGATCTGTTGCAGGTTAAAACATTACAAGCCCGTAAAAAATATCCAGAGGCACTCGCCTACTTTGAAATCCAATTTACTGATACGCGTGGTCTTGAGGTAAAAAAAACAGCGGCCATATTGTATTTACAAAACAATCAAAAAAAACGTGCACTAGAAATTGCCGATGAACTCATCACACTTGTTCCAGGGAATGTGAATTATCAATTATTAAAAAGTGATGTTTTAGTTTCTCTTAAACGTTTCGATGAGGCGCAAAGTATTAATAATAAAGTCCTCGAAATTAAAGCTGAGCTTTTTCCAGCTAAGTTCAATCAAGCCAATTTATTATATTTACAGAAGAAATATTCTCAAGCTCAATTTTATGCAGAAAAATTAGTATCAGACTATTATAGTAGTTTTAGAGTACAACTTTTACTTGCCAATATATTACTTGCACAAAACAAATTTGAAGAAGCAAAAAACGGATTTAACATAGCCAAACTATACGATAAACAAAGCCCTATCCCTTATGAAAGAAACATTCAGATTTATAGACAATTAAACGATTTAGACTCGGCCATAAAAGAATTAGACCGATTACAGCAAAGTCACTTTATGGATCCCAATTATATTCAGACAAGAGCAAAAATATATATACAACAAAACGACTTCGAGAAGGCAGCAAACCAATATATTAAATTACAAAGTATGTGGAGCGACGATCATCAAAAATTACTTTACCTTGGACAGCAACAACGATTCGCAAAAATGAATACAGGTGCTGAAATAAGCTTATTACGCGCCTTAGAATTAACACCCAATTTCCTTTATGCAAAAATTGAACTAATGCGTTTATATATATCAATGGGGGAAATAGCCAAAACCGAAGCGATCTCATCAAAATTACCAATTGATATGCAAAAAAAACCTAACATTCAAATTATTTTAGGTGATATTGCACTGGCTAAACGTCACTTTGAACAAGCTAAAGATCATTACTTTGCAGCCATTCAAATAAATAACAACTACCGAGCCGCAATTATTAAACTTTACAATTTAGCAAAAGAAAAAAGCATTGGCGTCGAAGAATTTTTAACCACCATGCGAGTCATAGTCAACAAGTATCCGAGCTCAGATTTTCAAAGACACATCTTAGCGGATTATCTTTATTTTAGTGGTGACATCGTCGAAGCCAAGCAACACTATATGATACTTGAAAAGATACCAGGGTTATTAAGGATCGAATACTTATACAATAACCTAGCCAACCTGGTACTAGATGAGAATTTAGATTTAGCAATAATCTACATCGAAAAAGCACTTAAAATTGATAAAAATAACTCTTCATTTATTGATACCAAAGGTTGGATATTAACCAAGCAATCACACTTTATTGAAGGTTTAGATCTATTAAGAGGAGCTTACGCGATGGACTCTGAAAATCCATCAATACAATACCATATTGCTTATAACTTAGTAAAAACAGGACAATTATCAGAGGCGCGTCTAGAACTTGAAAAACTCATGTCTTCAGGTCGAGAATTTGTGGAAAGACAACGTGCAAAAGAATTACTAGAATCGATTTGAGCTAGAAACATGCTATTGCAATACTTTACTAAAAAAATAATATTTTTTGTTACCTCCTGCGCAAATAAAAATGTCAGAAATTTTTACAATACTATAAACATAAAATTAAAATTTCAAACAAACTATTGATAGATATCACATTTTATTTATCGGCATGAATTATGCGCGTTTAAAAGAGTATGAAAAACTGCAGTTTCAGTTGCTTTATTAATTTTACTGGAGAATTTATTATGCAAAAAAAAATACTTACCATTTTAATCTCAACCTTAGTCAGCCTCACTGCGTTTGCTAGTGATACTTTCAGTTACGATGGTCATTACAATGCAAACGAATACGACATTAGCTTCGACATTGATTATTACTATGAGGTATCTAACGACAACCCGACTGGAATTGTTCAAGGAGGAACTTTGGCCCTGACCACCCATAATGGCCAACAGTATATGTATATTAGTCACCCGTTGGGGTTTAAGGACTTGTCTTATGCTGACAAAAATGATGGAAATAATGAAGACTATACAGTGGGTTGGAACAACACCGGACACGGTAACAATAAATTAGATGGCGCAATAGGAAGCGAATTTATTGAACTTAGATTAACCAATAGTAATGGTACTTATCAGGTTAAATTTGACCCAGACTATAATGGCAATGATCCGGGTGAGGACAATACAACTTCTGTTAATGGTGGAAATGACGCCACTTTTGAGTTTCTATCAACTACTGACTACAATCAAACTTTATTTGTTGACGCGCTTGGAGGTGTTCCAAATTGGTTTACCAAGCATTCTCCTGAAACACTCAAACCGATAGATATTGCTGATTGCGCTAACCAGCAAAGTAGTGATCCAAGTTGTTACCAACTCGCTGATATTGATGCAAATAAGGTCGGTGGTAATTTGATTGATTGGGACTTTAACTGGGGTTTAGAAATTAAATTAAATGGAGCAGGTGACGGTACCTTTTTTGATAATATTTCATCCATAAATATGGATGACTTTGGTTATCAAACCGGTGGTGTGTTAATTTCACTTGATGAGTTACATGCTTCTGACCCTAAGACTTTGTTAGCAGGCCATCATAACCAAGGGGATTGTGTGAACGGTGATAAAGCTCCTAATCATGGGCCCTGCAATGCAACGGTTGTGAATAGCTTTGTTCCCAATCCCGTACCTGAACCTTCTGCCTTAAGCTTGTTCGGCTTAGGGATATTCGGTATTTGGTATAGATGTAAGAGAATAGCTTAATACAAATAAAACTTGGTCCTAAAAAACTCGCCAATTGGCGAGTTTTTTATTGAATACTCTGAAAAAACCATTAGCTAAAAAATTATTTTAGTAGCGCCAATAATTCCTTGGTTTTTTGCTCCATCAAGTTTATGTCCGCCTTTGATTCTACGTTTAATCTCACAACAGGTTCTGTATTGGATTTACGTAAATTAAAGCGCCAATTTTCAAACTCAAGACCAATTCCATCGGTATAATCCACAACTGTTGCACTGGCTTCGTATTTATCTAATATGGATTTAATAGATGCATCAGGGTCTGCCAGGGTACTGTTAATTTCACCTGAAGATGGGAAAGCTGCAATACGCTCTTCAACTAGCTGCGACAACGGTTGTTGCGTAGTACACAACAACTCAGCTATTAACAACCATGGGATCATGCCTGAATCACAATATGCAAAGTCTCGGAAATAGTGGTGTGCGCTCATTTCGCCGCCATAAATTGCATCATCAGCGCGCATCCGCTCTTTGATAAAGGCATGGCCAGTTTTACTTTTAATCGGCACACCGCCCGCTGATAAAACGATATCCTCGGTGTTCCAATATACCCTTGGATCATAAATGATTTTTGAACCAGGTTTTTTATCTAAAAACGCCTTCGCTAATAGACCTACAATATAATAACCTTCAACAAAATCACCTTTTTCGTCAAACAAGAAACATCGGTCAAAGTCACCATCCCATGCGATACCCATATTGGCTGCATTTTTAATAACCGCATTAGCCGTATCTGCCCTACTCTCTGGTAATAAAGGATTAGGAATACCATTAGGAAATGTCCCATCAGGTTGGTGGTGTACTTTTATAAATTCAATAGGCACATTGGCCGCTTCTAGTGCGCTTTGGATAGCATCTAGCGCATCACCTGCCGCACCGTTACCAGCGTTCACAACTAACTTTATGGGTGTGATGTTTTTGGTGTTGATGTAAGACAACATATGGGCAACATAAGGCTGCATATTGTCTAGCTGGTTATACTGACCAGTGGCCGAGAGTTTGCCTATGTCAACTGACCCTTGGCCTTGGATAAACGCTTGCTCAGTGACTAAACCATTGGCATAAAACTTAAGCCTTGAAAGTACCTCATCCGCAGCATAAGTTTCAGCTAAGTCACGTATAGCAAATAAGCCCGTAT
Source organism: uncultured Pseudoalteromonas sp. (assembly GCA_964564805.1). Classification (GTDB taxonomy): domain Bacteria; phylum Pseudomonadota; class Gammaproteobacteria; order Enterobacterales; family Alteromonadaceae; genus Paraglaciecola. The sequence continues at coordinate 6,159 of CAZMDX010000489.1, forward strand.
CGCCGCTGACGGGTTTAGAGTCCGTCTTAACTAACTTCATACCGTTATAATCAATTGGATTATGACTAGCGGTCACTTCAATACCGCCATCTACGCCAAGGTGTTTAGTCGCAAAATAGATTTCTTCTGTGCCTGTCATACCTAAATCGGTCACGGTTGCCCCACCGTCAATTAAACCAGCAGTCAACGCCAATTTAAGCGGCTGTGATGTTAATCGAACATCACCTCCCACGACCACGGTTTTTGCCTGCATATATTCTGCGAAAGCTTTACCGATCCGATAGGCAACGTGTTCGTCAAGCTGTTCAATTAATTTACCGCGTATGTCATACGCTTTAAAACATGTGATGTTCATAGTTTCTCTTTATAAAATGTATTGCTCAGGTGCATATGTTAACCGCAATTATTTTGCTTCTACGCGGCCGTAACGGTCAGAAAAACGCACAATGTCATCTTCACCTAAATAAGAGCCTGATTGCACTTCGATAAGTTCCAGTGGAATACGACCAGGGTTTTCCAATGCGTGCACCACACCAATTGGAATATAAGTCGATTGATTTTCTGATAACAATAATGTCTCTTCGCCATTCGTAACCTTTGCCGTACCTGACACCACAATCCAATGCTCAGCTCGGTGATGATGCATTTGTACTGAAAGCTTCTCACCCGGTTTAACTGTGATACGTTTTACTTGGAAACGCTCACCGTTATCAATAGAGTCATAGCTGCCCCAAGGTCTAAATACTTCTCGATGGAATTCCCACTCAGGGCGATGTTCGGCTTTGAGTTGGTTAACCACATGTTTGATATCCTGCACTTTATCTTTATGTGCGACTAATACCGCGTCTTTGGTTTCAACCACCACCACATCGTCCAAACCCACGACCGCGATGAGCCGTTGTTCAGAATTAATATAGCTGTTACTCACGCCATCAAGAATAGCATCGCCAATGACCACATTATTTTGCGCATCTTTTTGCTTGGCTGTTTCCCACAATGAAGACCAACTGCCCACATCACTCCAACCCGCATCAAGAGGGACTACACAAGCAGAGTCTGTTTTTTCCATAACGGCATAATCGATGGAATCATCAGGGCAAGTAACAAATACGTCGGCATCCACTCGTACAAATTCTAAATCAGTGGATTCAGAGGCAATGGCTTTTTTACATATTGCCAGCATCTCGGGTGCATGTTTTTCAAGCTCTTGCAGGTAACGACTGGCTTTAAACATAAACATGCCGCTGTTCCAATAAAACTCACCGGAGTCGACATATTGTTGTGCGGTAGCTAAATCTGGCTTTTCAACAAACTTAGCCACATCAAAGCCCACGTCTGTTCCCTTGACCTTGTCACCACGCTTAATATAACCGTAACCAGTGTGAGCCGAGTCTGGCACAATACCAAAAGTCACTAATTTGCCTTGCTTGGCTAACGCTTCGGCCTGAGTGATGGCTTTATGAAATGCCGGTGCATCATTAATCAAATGGTCAGCAGCTAAGATGAGTAAAATTGGGTCCTCGCCATTTTGGCATGCATGCAAGGCTGCCAAAGCAATAGCAGGTGCCGTATTACGCCCCATAGGCTCTAGCAATATGCCACCGTGTTGAATCCCCTCCTGACGCAGCTGCTCTGCCACCAAAAAACGATGCGCATCATTACAAATCATTATTGGTTGTTCAGCATCTGTACCCTCTAACCTTGCAATAGTATCTTGCAGCATAGTCAAATCACTGGTTAGGCTTAAAAATTGCTTAGGTAATGCAGCTCTCGATTTAGGCCATAAACGACTACCACTTCCACCAGCTAAAACGACAGGTTTCATTACACATTCCTTTTTAGATTATTGACAATTTTATAGAACAACAAAATTAATGATAATTCATATACCTTTAATAGTATTAAAGCTTGGCCTGTTATTCAATCGAGAACAGTAAACAAGCGTATTTAATTCAAATATTAATTAGATAACGTTTGTCTGAAAAGATAATCGACAGCATTGGCGTTAAACATCATGTCACTGGTATAATCATCGCATATCATTTCATTGATGTGAGTTTATGGAACAGCAGCAATTAGCAGATCAACGTTTTGGTGGCACTCAACGTCTTTATGGCATGTCAGGAACAGACGTTTTACGTAAATCACATGTATGTGTGGTGGGTATTGGTGGAGTAGGTTCATGGGTGGCTGAAGGCTTAGCAAGAACTGCACTTGGGCACATCACCTTGATTGATTTAGACGACATATGTGTCACCAATACCAACAGACAAATACATGCACTGCAGGATACCGTTGGAGAGGCAAAAGTGGAGGCCATGGCTAAGCGTATTATACAAATTAATCCAGCCTGTGAAGTCAGTCAAATTGAAGACTTTGTGACACCAGATAACGTTTCAGAATTATTAAACAATACATATGACTATGTTGTCGACGCTACAGATAGCATAAAAGCGAAGGCGGCTATGGTGGCTCATTGCAAACGAAATAAGATCCCAATTATCACCATTGGTGGCGCCGGTGGTCAAATTGATCCAACCCAGGTTGCGGTGACTGACCTAAGTAAAACAATCCAAGACCCTTTGGCGGCAAAATTACGTTCAGAATTACGCAGGTTTTATAACTTTAGCGGTAATCCCAAACGGCGTTTTGGCATCGATTGTGTTTATTCAACTGAGCAACTCCGTTACCCGCAAGCCGATGGTAGCGTTGGTGCGAAAAAAACACTAAAAGACGGTAGCGTCAAATTAGACTGTAACAACGGTTTGGGGGCAGCAGTAGCAGTGACCGCTACCTTTGGTTTTGTTGCATCAGCAAGGGTAATACAAAAAATAATCAGTAAATTCAATCAACCAAGTTAGAAGCTCTTATTAGTTGTTGTAATCTTTTTGTAGTCTAAAAACAAAGCAATACTCAGCCAAATGCTCACTGCTATGATTAAAAACCAGGTGTTTTCTGCCATCTGCATGACTTGCTCACTCAATACTGATGTTCCCCAAATAAGCAGTAAATAATATGGCAAATTAAGCATCCCAGCCCAAAGTACGACCTTTGCTGACTTATGATTTGCTCCTTGACTAAACATAAAAAATGCCAGCGAATTGATGTGTATCATGGCTATTAACAAGTTTTTCACAGATAAATTGGGCTGTTGTTGTTGTTTGTCACCAAAATTTTTACCTAGAAGATAATTAATACACGAACCTAATGTTGCTGCTATTACCATAGCTAAAGTTAAAAAAAGTATATCTTGAGGCTCTGGTTTTGATAAGACGACCAAAACCACAGCAAAAAACTGACCAGGAAAATAGAATCCAACATATACAATAGACTCCAACAAGATGATGAACAAGATAAGTAAATAAAAGTAATCATTAAAACTCGCTTGAAGACCCTGCAATAGCTCCAGACCCGAAGGAATAAATTCATACGTTACCAAAACAGATAACAAACAAAGTGCAATGAGGGCCGATAATGGTAAAACGAAAGAATACTTCAAAAAACACCTTTATTGTTTGATTCTGGTGATACGTTGACAACAATAAACAGATATAAACAAAATTAACAGTCAATATAAAGAAATTATATCTCTAAGTGACAAATTACTTTATAAGCAACACAATAGTCATTAAAAACAGAAATAAAATAAGAGAGAAAATATATGCAAATGACACCGGCAGAGCTGACAGACTTAATGATAGACAGTGCGCAAAATGCAATCACTACCACCAAAGAAGAATTTAATCTTATCTTGGATGGTACTGAACAAAGCATTGAATTAGTGGATGATGTAATTTTAAGCTGGTTAGGTCGATATAAAGATCAAGCACTAGAAGAAAATGCTGTTTTTACAATTTGTAATATTTACGGGGCTTACCTAGGTGAAATTTTTCGCAATAAAGTAGGTGGTAATTGGGCTTATGATGAATCCGATTTTGACGCACCTTATGTGGTGTTAAACTATTTGGGCAACACTTATGCTTTTGCCGGTATTTGTTACCAACGGTTGGTGAATGATAGTCAGATTAGTGTTAAAAGTTATTACGACCAAGCACTGGCCAATAACATTCAATAGACCCCTTATTTTTAACTAAGGGTTTACTGCAGGAGTCATCTGAATAGCTCTTTTCCAGTCTATTAACATCAATAACGTGTGTTTGTCTTTTACAAGAAAGTAAAAAACCAGCGAATCGAGCAACAATGTAAACGCAATAAGCCATGAGAATTGCCAATCATCTATGTTAGCCGACATAATATGTAAACTTAAGTCGGCTAGAACAGAAAAAATTAATAATGGTTTGATACAAGAAAATATCCAACATCTATTTATCTGCCAAATTTTCTCTCTGAAACCCAGTATCAACAATGCTAAAAAAGCTGGAAAAGCAATAGCAAGGCTAATGTAAAAATACTGTTTTTCAGGATAGAAAAGAGCTAATAATTGGTCACCGTTTTCTCTTACTGAAACCGAACCTATTAATATCAAAAGACTTCTAGATAAAAACACGATACAAAAATATAAAGCAGCAGCAGGTTTCACTCTGCCAGCGTCATCATAATATTTTAAGGGCAGCAACATTTTCATTGTTAAGTGTTTACAAACTCATTGGTGTAAGTGGTTAGGTATGGTGAAGAAATTATGACGCCTTGCGCAAAACACTACGAATTTCAGCTAACACTTCATCGATATCAGATAGGCTGGTGACCGATGTATAAACATGCATATTTGAGAGAACATTAATCTTTTCAGCGTTACCGCTATTGAACCTTTCATCAGTTAAGACTTTTTGAATTCGACTAAATAATTCTTTGGCTACTGCATCTTCAATATTAACTAAACAGACAATAAATTGCTCAGCACCAATACGCCCAACTATGTCTTTTTCTCTGGTTACGTGTATCAAACACTTTGCGACTTGTTTTAGTATTAATTCACCCACCTTGAAACTATTCTCAGCGTTGACAGCAGTAAAATTACTCAAATCAAATAGTGCTAATGCATTAACTTTTTCATCAATAGGTGCTTTTACTTTCTTAATTTTTGCAATTACAAAATGTTCATTGAATAACCCAGTAAGAGGGTCAGTGGCTAACTTACGCAGATAGCCTCTTCCCCAGATTAAATAGCTCAAACCTATCAAGCCTAGCAGGCTAATCAACACCATTAAAATAATCTGAAAACGCTGTTCTTCTGATTCAACTAAGCTCGTTTCTAAGCCAATAATCTCATTGTGTAAGTTGGCAACGCCAAGAACGCGGGCTGATGCTTGTTGCTTTTTAAGCTTTTCTAATGCCAGAATTGTGTAGTTGTCAAAATTCTGCTGCGCCGCTTTAACATCTCCCAGAAACAAATTCGCTTTAACTAAAAAGCCGGTATAATGAAGATGTTTAGATAAGCTAGCGGGCATTGCTGACTGAGTATCATTTTGTTTTTGTAAGAAACGGGTCACACATGCTTTATCTTTTTCATATAAACAAAGCTCAACAACATACCATTCATACAATAACTGCATTGTGTTATTGGACGTTTGTTTTAAAAATACATTCCAACTGCGTAAGCTTTTACGTAAAATATCATAATTATTGGTGCGGATCGCTTGACGACTTTCGGCAAAGTGATACCAGCTATTTGTCAAGGGAGTATTAATTTTCAAATTACGCTTACCTAATTCCGCAATCATCAATTTTGCCTTCTCGTACTCACCACTGCCAGTATAAGCAGTGATAAGGCTGTATAGAGGAGCAAGTTGGTTTTTCTCTTCATAAATATCTAAGCCAAGTAAATATGTCTTTTCATATTGCTCAGCGGCAAGCGCACGTTGACCAATTGAAGCGTAAAACAACCCAATGTTATTATGAATGTGAGCTAAGGATTTTAAATCATTGCCACCAGCGTATGATTGGAGCAACGATAGTAAACGTCCCAGTTTAATGCCTATATCTTGTTTGTCCTGATCGCAAACAGTAATTAGCCCGAGTTGCGAACTCAAGTAAATATCACTAAATTTATCTTTGGACAATTGTTTAGACTGGTTGTAATAATCACATTTTATTGGTTTTTCCTGAACGTCAAAAATAAAACCTAATTGATAATGAATACTGGCATAACTCTGAGAGTTTTTATCTACGTTATCATCCGATAACATACTTTCTAGCAACGTTTGCGCTTGATCATTTTTACCAACACATATCAGCCAATGCGCTTTGTGCACTTTGAGATCTATAAGCTGTAATGGTAAAACACTACGGTACTTCAAATAATTATCCACTTGAGGTATAAATCGATCATCTGGGCAATCATAAGTAGCAATGTGAATACTTTTAATAAAGTCGTCCACTTTGTCGGCTAAAACAAATGGTGAGTAACCAACAAAAAACAGACCAAATAATATGGCTCTTGGGATCAGGTAAAAGGGTGATATTTTTATATTTTTCATCCATCTTACAATAAGGCTTAAGGTAATTTTTTTCCAGTTCAATTCGTATCGAAATGATTAAAAAAATATACTTAACCTAAAAATACGCTAACTTTACATTTTTATCTGGGCAAAAAATAACTTGTTGATTTTCCATTAAACACAATTTTGTTGTCTAAATTTTTATCTTCGTTACAAATTGAGCTCTTATTACTATTATTTCCTAATGGTACATTTGGTAAGGAAGCTTTTGAATATGCAAAATTCCCAAACTCACAATATGATAAAATTAAAAATACGATCCCAAACAACTTTTTGTTAGACATTTCTGCTCCAATTATAAATAAAAAACAGACTAATTTTGTCTATCTTGTTTATACAGAGCAAATCTAAGGCCAATAATTAATAAGGCTTCTTTTCAATAGCTTACGTGAAAAATTAAATTTCGTATTCAATAAAAATGCCACTTATTAGTAGATTCAACCAAGTTTTACGTTATCAAAAACACTTTTTTTTATCACTTAAAAGCTTGTTGGAGATGTTAAAATACAATAGATTTTCCACGTCCATTTATCTCTGATGCAGCAGAGACTTTGCCGTTTTGATTTAATATAACGTGCATATCTCCAAAATGGCCATTACTCATGGTGTAGCCCATTTGTTCTAATTCAGAAATTACATCAGGATCAATTCCATCGTGGTGACGAATAACATTTTTGGGCAACAGTTGATGATGAAACCTAGGTTTGTTGACTACATCCTCTGCACTCATAGCAAACTCTAGGGCATGTAGAATGGACAAATAAACCGAACTGATAATAGTCGTTCCGCCGGGCGAACCTGTCACAAATGTTACCTCACCGTCTTTTAACACCATGCTTGGCGTCATAGAAGACAACATACGTTTCTTAGGCTGAATTTCGTTGGCTTGACCACCTACAGCCCCAAATACATTAGCTACACCGGGTTTAGAGCTAAAATCATCCATTTCATCGTTCAATAAAAACCCAGCTCCTTCTACTACCACACCACTACCATATCCAAGGTTAATAGTGGTGGTATTCGATACTGCATTGCCCCATTTATCCATAATTGAAAAATGCGTAGTTTCTTCGCTTTCTTTTAGCCCAGGCTTGACCAATTCTGTCACTGAAATAGCATCTTTTAAGACTGTTTGGCTGCGCATTGCGATATATTCATCAGCAATTAGACTATCAACAGGTACTTTAACGAAGTCAGGATCTCCCAGATATTCAGCTCGGTCAGCAAAAACTCGCTTACCAATTTCAGCTAATAAATGCAAATATGCCGCAGAGTTATGGGTAAATTTTTCTTGACCTCGGGTTATTAAGTCGTACATTTTTAACCATTGTATTATAGCTATGCCACCAGAACTGGGGGGAGGTGAAGTAAGTAATTCATACTCCCGCCATTTAGCACTTATTGGTTGGCGAGACTTGGCTTCATAAGACAATAAATCTTGTTCAGTTATTAAGCCGTTTTCCTGTCGCATAAAATCGCTGATTATTTTTGCCGTTTTACCTTTATAAAAACCGTCTCGTCCTTGATCACGAATTCGCTTTAGGGTGTCGGCTAATTCTAATTGTTGAAATATTTCATTCGCTTTTGCGTCTGCAAAGTAATCTTTAAAGTTTACTTCAAAGCCACGTCTTTCTAATTTAGCTATATATATTTCAATAGACTGCGCGAGTTTAGGGTGCACCTTAAATCCCTTCTCCGCTAGATTTAAAGCAGGTTGCACTAGTTCTTTCCAAGGTAGACTGCCATGCCTTTCATGAGCTAACCACATACCTGCCACTGTTCCTGGTACACCCGATGACAAGATACCGATAACAGACTGATTAGGTATAACGTCACCATCCTCACCCAAATACATATCCCTGTGAGCAGATAAAGGTGCTTGTTCACGATAATCAATAAAATCACTTTTTTTATCTTTGTATATCACCATAAAACCACCGCCACCAATATTACCAGCTTCAGGTAAGGTTACGGCTAAAACAAATTGCGCAGCTATAGCAGCATCCACTGCGTTACCACCTTTTTGTAAAATATCTTTGGCTATGTTTGCGCTGAAACTATCAGGCATAGCTACCGCAGCTTGTTTTAATGCAGTTATGGTTGAAATGGGTAAAGGTGGAACAATCTGTGTAACTTTTCCTTCGTCAACCTGCTCAGTGCACGCCAAGAGGCATATGCTCATGAGCAGAGTAGAAACGTAACCTATAAATATTTTTGGTGTTGTATTGGTAAGTCTCATTTTTTTCCTCGAGGTTTAAATCATTATTAAACTGGCAATAAAATATCCAACAAAAGCTAAAACACCGCCGAACAGCGCATAAGGCATTTGAGTACGTACATGGGTCAGTAAATCACAACCTGAGGCAATAGATGATACAGCGGTGGTATCAGAAATTGGTGAACAATGGTCACCGAATATTCCACCTCCTAAAATAGCAGCAATCACCAATGATGGAGGTAATCCTAATGTTTGGATTAGTGGTACCCCTATTGGAATAAGTATTGCAAATGTCCCCCAAGAAGTGCCAGTACTGAATGACATCATTGCTCCAGCTAAAAACAGCACAGGAACAATCAAACTAATAGGTAAATAATCCCCTACTATATTAGACACAAAAATGCCTGTATCGAGCTCCTTTAAACTTGCTCCTAAAGTCAGCGAAAATAATACGATTGTCACTAAGGGTAATATTTCACCCATGCCTTTAAAGCCCGTATCGACTAATTCTTTATGAGTGTATTGTTTTGAACTTAACAATAAAGTGTAAGCTACAAAACAGGCAAATATAGTCGCATATAGAACAGATTTACTACCATTTCCATTGGCTATGTCGCCGTTTCCAGTCCATAACATGAAGCCAATCATGGCTAATATCATGCTTGCTAAAGGCAATAACATAAAACGCGCTTTAGTTGCGGACATCGCTACCTGCTCACCCTCAAGCTTTATTAACTCTTTTTCGGCATCTTTCATGGGCCCATGAACTTTGTCAGCTAATATCGTATATAAAACTAGGCATAGTGCGATAATCGCATAAAAGTTAAGTGGGACCGTCCCCCATAATATTGACACTGCACTTTGTTCAAATTCGTAATTACTAAGCAGGGCAAGAATAAATGCCCCCCAACCATTGAGTAAAATAAGAATACAAATTGGCGCGCTGGTACTGTCAATAATATAAGCTAATCTTGCCCGGCTCATTTTAAACTTATCGAATAAACCTCGAGCTAATATGCCAGAGGCCAAAACACTGAGATTAGATTCAATAAATACTACAGTGCCGGTAAACATGGTGAGTAAGCCAACTTGTTTTTTATTTTTGGCTACACCTTTATTAATTAACATTTCGACTGTCGCTGTCACACCACCTGAATAACGCATGTAAGCTAACAAGGCACCAATTAAAAGGCTAAACAACAAAATACGAGTATTACCAGCTGAAACCACAACGTCTATTACCCGTTCTATTGAACCTATGGTACCAGTAAATAAAACCTCAGTTTTATTTTGATAAGCAAGTAACCACTCAGCAGAAAGGATCGCCGCGACTAGAGCCAAAATGACTTCTTTGCGCCAAAATACAATAATAATGGCAATAATGGGGGGTAAAATAGAATACCAATGCATATAGAAACCTTATTTTGATAACATGTTTTTTATAGGTTTTAATTAGGCGAGAAGCCCATACGCGCTTTACTATACAGGTAAAGCGGTAGTGTACTTAATTTGTTCCATCGCAAAACTTGATGTCACATCAGATAAATCTACCCCAGCAACCAATTTTTTATAAAATATATCGAAGGCTTGCATATCTGCTACCACTACTTTGAGCATATAGTCATATTCTCCACTCATTCTATAAAATTCGATAACTTGTTCAATATTCGCTGCATGCTTAGCAAATGTTTCTAACCAAGCAGAGTCATGCTTAGCGGCTTTAACTTGCACAAATACGGTCATGCCTAAACCTATTTTTTCAGAATTAAGCAAAACAACACGTTTATCAATAATGCCTTGTTTTTCTAAAGATTGAATACGCCGCCAACAAGGTGTTGTACTCAAACCTATTTGTTGTGCAATATCAGCCACTGATTGAGTGGCATCTATCTGCAACAACCTGAGTATTTCTTTATCTAATTTATCCATAATCTTAATATTATATGATCAGTGTTTAAAAATTATTTTTCCACAATAACAAAGTATTAGAGGATCAGATGCAATTTTTCTTTAAAGGGTATTTAAGTCACGAGAATCAACATACAAATAATCATGACTCAACCGATTCAATGTCCTAATTTAAGTAAATAAACAAGTGAAGCTTGCAATATTCTTAACTTGATTCTGGATCATCTGCCTGATATTTGTACTTAAAAATACTGCAGTAAGACAACATAGGTCAGGGCAATATTTAATTTGAATTTTACGTATGTTATTGAATTTAAACGTTTCTCACTGTGTATTTTGCGATTTTACAAAATGTAAGGGCATACAAGCGGCTCGATAAAAACAAAACAATAACTAAACATTTTAACAACTTTTACTGACCGAGCAGAATGATATTTTAGAACTGCACTCTTTTTTGCCTTGAATTGGCCTTACATATGCCGGTTTTAACAAGACGCTACAAAAGCCATACATATTAACTATTAACTATTACCTATTACCTAATACCTATTACCTTAATGACCATAACGGCTTTGAACGCCTATAAAAAAATCATCTAACCTGTAGTAAAAAACCCTATGATTGAGATGTAAAAACATGTTGAATTTTTCGCTTGGCGCTAGAGCTTAAATAGACTTCCATGCGACTAAATAAGTCCGCAAGTTCGGAGCGATATTGAGTAAAAAAAACTGGATTATTTATAGCTAATTCGGTTTTCTTAGCAGCATCGAGTTCACATAATTGTTGTAATAGTTCGTTGGAAATCACTGTCTTTTTAGTTGTTATACGGTCATAAAACACAGGGAAGTCGACATTTCCAAACTGAGCAGAAAAAAGATTATTGTCACAAGCGCAATAGTGATAAACAATATGCTCTGCGTCACGACCAATAATACCTGCTACTTCTTTTCTTTGTGATAAATCAATTATGTTTTTAAAACTTAAGGCTCTATAAGCCGCGTGATAAAGACCTGCGTTTTGCAACACTTCTGATGCTTTCCAAGCCTTCAAAAGACATCTTGTACCTTCAAGATGAGTAATAAGTGCTCCATCTGCTCGTTCAAACTCACCGGCACCTAGCTCAATTAAATGCCGAAATTTTTCATCCATCTCAATCTCTTTTTTTTACGTTACCTGACTGTTTCCAGAATAATACTTAGTTATATACTTTACTAGTACAAGGTCAGCACTGAGAACACATTGCCCGTTTTTATATGGATTGGCACCTACAAAATTTAATATGTTAGGCTTAATCTTCACTACGAGTCATAACAAAATTTTTACCTTAATTAAAATTGATTACTTATAAGAATATCCAGAACATAATAAGGCCATCTATATGCAAGCTTTTCTGCTAGTAAGGTGGTCGACCGCAACCAAAAATCCAATAACAAAATGGATGTCAAAATGCACGGGAATTTGTATTTAAATGGTAACGTCACGCTTAGAAATGACTTTAAAAGCCATTTCTAAACAACTCGCCACGATATTACAAGTACAAGGTATTAGACAAAATGACACGATTGCGCTCTTAATGCGTCACGATGTCAAGTACCTAGAGATTATTTAAGCCTGTCGCTACTTAGGTTGTTATTTTGTTCCTCTTAACTGGCACTGCGTACCAACGGAGATTGAACATTTCGTGCAAGACTCTGGCGCAAAATTTCTGATTGCGCATGCAGATTGAGTCCACTAACTGGTAAAACAAAACCTTCAACAGATAATGGTTGCTACATTCCCTACTCCCATTGAAGTAGTGAAAAAGTTACCATGTTGATGTAAACGTTCACAGTAAAACAGCGAATATGGCTTTAGATATGGAGTTGGCATTAACAGCAGCTAAGCCAATTGATACTGAACCCGAACTTTTTAGGGGTATGTTTGCTTATACTACTGGCAGCACCGGAAGACCCAAAGGCAGTAGGCGCGACTTAAGTGACGTTAGTGACGATAGTGACGTTAGTGACGTTAGTGACGATAAATATGCAGTGTAAAAAGGACTCTCGCAATCTTTAATGCAACTCAACACAAGTGACCGCTTTTATCTCGCTGCGCTTATCTACCATAGTGCTCCCAATACATTGAGCCTTTGCAGCCTT
>CAZMDX010000490.1:0-3450 GCA_964564805.1 uncultured Pseudoalteromonas sp.
TAAAATCGCCTGAAGGTGGAGAAGCTTCATCATTCATAATCACATCAACTTCAGGCCCAGGCTTATTTGCTGATGTAATCTCGTCTGATGATTCTGGTTTACTTAATCTAGTAAGGGTATCTATAAGACTCTTTTCGACAGCAACCAATGGGTCACCAGCTTTAACAAGCTCAAACATTTGCACCACTTCATCAGTGGCCTGTAATATGACATCCATCAGTTCAGGCGTTAGAGCGCGTTGACCGTTTCGCATGACATCAAAAACGTTTTCTGCACCGTGGCAAATATCAACTAATTCATTAAGTGATAAAAATCCAGCACCACCTTTGACGGTGTGGTAACCCCTAAAAATAGCATTCAAAAGATTAGCATCTTCTGGGTTATTTTCTAATTCGACGAGCTGACCTTGTAATTGTTCTAAAATTTCCCCAGCTTCAACCAGAAAGTCAGCTAGTATTTCCTCGTCAACATCAAATGTCATATTAAAGCCCCTCTAAAATCCCAGACTCGAAAGCAAATCATCTACGTCATCTTGATTTGACGCTACGTCTTCTCTGCTGTCGGCATTTAATATTGGACCTTCAGCTTTTATCATATCGGCTTCATCTTCAGAATTATTAGGTTTTTCAACAATTTCTAGAACATCTTTATGTTCAACACCACCAAACATAGTGAGCATAAAGACTAAGTTGTCTTCAACTTCTTTAACCAGTTCTATAACTCGCCTAATAATTTGCCCCGTTAGATCTTGGTATCCTTGGGCCATCAATACTTCAGTCAGAAGACCGGTTAATTTAGCAGAATCATTACCCCCATCTTTCAGAAAACCATCCATTTCATTAACAAGCAGGTTGAACTCGCCCAGTTGTAATTCTCGAGCGATTAGCTTATCCCACTGTGGCCTCATACTAATAATCCCACTGTGCAATTTTTCTGCAATAGGCATGCAAGAGTCAACCAAGTCCATGGTCCTATTTGCTGCTTCTTCAGTTGCTTCTATGACATAATTAAGCCGTGTTTGAGCATCTGGGATATCCTCATTAGCCATATTAATTATACGAGTGTCTAATTGGAAATTATTCAATGAGTCGTGGAGTTGACGGGTCAATTTACCGACTTCTGCAAACAGCTCAACTGAACTTTGGCTGCCTGCAGAGTCAAGTAGCTCATGCGCTCCTTGATTATCACCATTTTCAATCAACAACACTAATTTTTTTGCGTCTTCAAGAGAAATTGGCGCACAGTTAAAGGTCGTCATACAATATTTCCTCGTAATCAGGTTAGCTTTAATTTAACCAAGTCTTTCAAAGATTTTCACCAATTTCTCTTTTAACGTTGCAGCAGTAAAAGGTTTAATGACATATCCGTTCACACCAGCTTGTGCTGCAGCTACAATTTGTTCCTTTTTCGCTTCCGCAGTAACCATTAAAACAGGAATATGCTTTAAACTAGCATCAGCACGTATGGCTCTGAGCAAGTCAATACCTTGCATGCCAGGCATGTTCCAATCAGTTACAACAAAATCAAAATCACCTTGTTTCAACATAGGCAAAGCGGTGTTTCCATCGTCTGCCTCTTGTATATTTGCAAATCCAAGATCTCTAAGTAAATTCTTGATAATCCGACGCATTGTTGAAAAATCATCAACAACAAGGATCTTCATATTTTTATCCAAAACTACCTCCGGTGATAATTCTAACGCTCGGGTTAAAATCCAACATTGTTACTATAATTATTTTTCGTTTGAACGCCAATATTGCATGCGAGACTTAAGTTTCAGCATGGCTTGGCTATGTATTTGACTCACTCTAGACTCACTAACATCCAGTACCTCACCAATTTCTCGCAGATTTAACTCTTCATCATAATATAAGGACAACACAATTGCTTCACGTTCTGGCAATGTTGTTATAGAATGTGCAAGAGATTTCTGAAAAGAACCTTGTAGAAAGTCTTCAAAGGGCGAGTCGGAACCTTTTGTTTGTTGTGTACTTATCACATCCTCAGTGACGCCTAAATCTTCTATACCAATAATTTTTCCAGCATTCACTTCATTTAACATTTGATGATAACTTTCAATGCTGACTTGTAACTTTTCTGCAACATCTAAATCGCGGGCATCGCGACCGGTTTCTCGTTCAACTTGATTGATGGCTTCAGTGATAGCACGTCCGTTTTTGTGAACAGACCGAGGCGTCCAATCGCCTTTACGTATTTCATCTAGCATGGAACCTCTAATGCGGATCCCTGCGAACGTTTCAAAACTTGCACCTTTGCTTCCATCAAAATTTCTTGATGCTTCCAACAAACCTATCATACCGGCTTGGATCAAATCATCTACTAGGACACTAGCTGGCAAACGAGCAATCAAATGGTGAGCAATTCGCTTGACCAACGAGGCATGTCTTTCAACCAATTCATTCTTATCGGAAAGTTGTTGGTAAGCAGCAGCTTTACTATTCACCTGTTATCGTCCATTGTATTTTTTGTGACCAATTGTTCTAGAAAAAATTCTAGATGACCACCTGGTTGATTCGGTATTGGCCATTCAATTGCTTTTTTAGCAAGCCTCCTTATAGCCATAGCTGCAGGTGAAGTAGGGAATGCTTCCACAATTGCTTTTTGTTTTCTGACAGACTTACGAACATTTTCATCAAATGGAATAACTGCAACAAGCTCTAGTGCCACATCTAAAAATCTATCTGTAACTTTTGACAATTTGGAAAATAATTCGTCACCCTCGCGCATACTACGAACCATATTGGCAACAATTTTAAAACGAAATATACCATGGTCTTTATTCAGAATTTTTATGAGTGCATAAGCATCCGTAAGAGATGTTGGTTCGTCACAAACCACCATAATGATGTCTTGAGATGCCTTAGAAAAGCTCAATACCATGTCTGAAATACCTGCCGCAGTATCGACAATCAATACATCTATCTGCGATTGTAATTCACTAAAAGCACGAATAAGACCCGCATGCTCTGTTGCCGTAAGTTCTGTCATTGACTGACTACCAGAACTTGCTGGTGCAATCTTGATCCCATAAGGCCCCTCGACCAAAACCTCGTCCAACGTGCACTCCCCTGATAGGACATGAGATAGATTTTTTTCTACTCGAAGGCCCAAAAGCACATCAACGTTAGCCAAACCTAAGTCAGCATCAAGAACCATAACTCTTTTGCCTTGTTGGGCAAGCGATATAGCAGTGTTTAGAGTCACATTTGTTTTTCCTACACCACCCTTACCACCAGTCACGGCTATTACTTTTATCAATCTCGATTGATTCATTCTTCTTAAACTACTCGCTTGGTCCTCAATCATACTGCCACTGCTGCTGTATTAACGTAATTAGGACCAGTATGAGTTAAACCGAATTTTTTATAAAGCTTAGCTGCACTAGTAATTAAAAATTTTGTACTTGCAGGTTGCAAATCTTCAGGTACC
>CAZMDX010000491.1:0-5725 GCA_964564805.1 uncultured Pseudoalteromonas sp.
AGAGATGAGTACAAAGGAATGCTTGTTCATCCGCAGGATTGGCCAAAAGACTTAGATTACAAAGACAAAAAGGTAGTCATAATTGGTTCTGGTGCAACTGCTGCCACCTTAGCGCCTAACATAGCTGAAGATTGTGAACATGTGACATTGCTACAGCGTTCACCGACCTATTTTATTCCACGAGAAAATCATAACCCGTTAACGGACCAACTGCGTGAGATAGGGGTTGACGATGCATGGATCCACGAAATAACCCGTAAGCAATTACTTCAAGAGCAGGCCGGTTTTATTAAACTGTCTACTCAATATCCAAATGAAGTTAAAAAAGGTCTGATCGATGGGGTGGCAGCACTTTTGGACAATGATTTTGATGTGGAAAAACACTTTACCCCCAAGTATGCCCCTTGGAGACAACGAATCGCAGTTGTGCCTGAAGGCGATATATTTGCAGGCATTCGCTCAGGTAAAGTAGACGTTAAAACAGACCAAATTGAGCGTTTTAACAAAACGGGGATTGCGCTTCAGTCGGGCGAACAACTAGACGCTGACATCATTATTTCAGCCACAGGGTTTAACTTGTCGGTATTAGGCGGGATTGAATTTTCTGTTGACGGTAAAATTGTCGATTTCTCTAAAAAAGTGGGTTATCGAGGCATGATGTTTACTGATGTACCGAATATGGTTTGGGTGATGGGATATTTTCGTGCAAGTTGGACTTTGCGAGTCGATTTAATTGGTGACTTCATATGTCGCTTGCTGACACATATGGATAAAAAGCAGGTTAAACAACTCACCATGACACTTCGAGATGAAGATGCGGATATGCAATTGTTACCTTGGATTGATACCGAAGAATTTAACCCCGGTTATATGATGCGGTCGTTACACTTAATGCCAAAACGTGGCAGCAAGATAGATTGGCAACATACCCAAGATTATTGGTCAGAAAAAGATACACTACCGAGAGTCAATTTAGACGATAAACTTTTTGTGTATAGGTAGATACCAATGAAACCATTTATTTTTTCGACCACCAAATCAATTATTAGTGAAATAGGCGCGATTGAACGGATTGCCGACATCTGCTTGTCCCTTGATATTTCAAAGCCCTTGATCATTACTGATAAAGGGCTTGTTGACATTGGTTTAATCCAACCTTTGGATGCCGCCTTTAAAAAAGCAAACAAAGAATACTTCTGCTTTGACCAAGTAGTGGCCGATCCACCTGAACATGTCGTTTTGTCTGCTGTAGCCTATTCAAAAAAAATTAAAGCTGATGGTATTATTGGATTTGGCGGTGGTAGCTCATTGGATACGGCAAAATTAGTCGCACTGCTGGCCAACTCAGATGAAAAAATAGAGGATATTTATGGGGTTGATGCAATCAGAGGTCAACGTCTTCCACTTATATTGATACCCACAACAGCTGGAACTGGCTCTGAAGTGACACCGATTGCTATTGTCACTACCGGTGATACCACCAAAGCGGGCGTCGTATCAGCGACATTGTTACCAGATATTGCCTTGTTAGACGCCAGTTTAACGTTGGGTTTGCCACCTCATGTAACTGCAGCAACTGGAATTGATGCAATGGTACACGCCATTGAAGCTTATACCAGTGCCATTAAGAAAAATCCATATTCTGACCTGTTGGCTAAACAAGCATTGAGTTTATTATCCAATAACATTGTTGAAGCAACCTTTAATGGGAATAATGTTGAAGCGCGTCAAGCCATGCTGCTAGGTGCATGTTTAGCGGGTCAAGCTTTTGCAAATTCACCTGTCGCAGCTGTTCATGCTTTAGCTTATCCACTGGGAGGACATTTTCATATCCCACATGGTTTGAGTAATGCATTGGTGTTAATTCAGGTGATGAACTTCAATATTAGTCACTGTGCTGACTTATATGCTGAACTTGCGCCCAGTATCAGTGAGACAATCAAACTTGATGGCAGTAACAAACAGATTGCACAGATGCTGATTGATTTTATAGCAGGTTTGATCAAACAACTTAAATTACCAGTGACTTTAGTTGAAATGGGCATTGGCGGAAGTGATATTGATACGTTAGCAAACGACGCCATGTTGCAAACACGTCTACTGGTTAATAATCCAAAACCTGTGACCTTAGAAGACGTTAAACAAATCTATCTTCAAGCACTTCGAGGCGTAGTTTAAATGAAGGACAATTCGGAGTTTGATAGCAATAGTAATGTAAATGGAGTTGATATTGCTTATCAACTCCATGGCGATGCCTCACATCCAACGTTATTGCTTATCCACGGCTTAAGCACTCCTTTGAATGGATGGCCTAGCGCCATGGTTAAATTATTTGTTGCGGAGGGTTATCAGGTTTTACTATTAGATAATCGTGATGCAGGTCGCTCTGCACAACTTGACCATTTATCTATCCCCAAGTTAGGCTGGGTAATGCTTCAATATAAGTTAGGACTTTCGATAAAAGCACCTTATCAGCTCGAAGATATGATGCAAGATGTAGTGGCGTTATTAGATTCTCTCAAGCTATATGAAGTACATGTGGTTGGCGCATCAATGGGCGGAATGATAGCGCAATTGATGGCAATTCATTACCCACAAAAAGTGAAAACATTAACTTCCATCATGTCGACAACGGGATATAAAAAGCTTCCTCCAATAGCAAAAAATATTCGTGATGCTTTAGCACATAAACCCGCTTCAAAAGAGCACAAAGACCTAATGGATTACCACATCAAAAAATGGCAGGTTATTGGTAGCCCAGATTATCCCTCTTCAGATATTTATTTACATGAATATGTTGAAGGTATGTTGCAGCGAGGGATCACATCAAAAGGCACATTGCGTCAAATGTTGGCCATAATGGCAGCGAAGAATAGGCAGCATGCACTAGAAAAATTAACGACCCCTAGTTTAGTTATCCATGGCGACAGTGATGGACTGGTTAATGTTGCGGGCGGAAAAGCCACTGCAGATGCAATACCCAACGCCAAACTCAAAATTTACCCAGGAATGGGGCATGATTTCCCTGTTGAATTGATACCGAAAATAGTTGACGACATTGTTACTCACATCAACATGAATGTAGGCACCAAAACATGAACCAATATAAGCACCAGGTAGCCGTCATTACTGGGGCCGCTTCGGGAATTGGCAAGGCGTTAGCCATACAATTGGCCGAAAAAGGCTACCACTTGGCTTTGGCTGACAAGGATACTGGTGGTTTAGAAACGTTGCAACAGCAAATACAAGCTATGGGTGTCGAATGTTTTATCGCTCACCTTGACGTATCAGACAGCTCTGCATTTATAGAGTTTGCACAACACACTTACGATAAATTTAATCGCATTGATATGTTGTTTAACAATGCTGGTGTCAGTTTAATTGATTCTGTGGAAAACCAATCACTTGAAGATTTTCATTGGATAATGAATATTAATTTTTGGGGAGTGGTGCATGGAACTCATGCCTTTTTACCTTATTTAAAAGCTTCGCCTAGTGCGCATATTGTCAATATTTCCAGTATATTTGGTTTGCTTTCTTTACCATTGCAAAGCGCCTATAACGCATCCAAATATGCGGTGAAAGGATTTACTGAGGCGTTAAAAATGGAGATGGCTGGTAGCAACATTGCGGTGCATTGTGTTCACCCTGGAGGTATTAAAACTAACATCACTAACAATGCCAAGGTTTCCACTCACACCATTCCAAAAAGCCAATTGATTGCAGACTTTAACAAACAAGCAAAAACAACAGCTGAACAAGCAGCCAACATCATTTTAGCCGGGATCGATAAAAAGCAACGTCGCATCTTAGTCGGTGAAGACGCGATACTACTTGATGGTGTTGCTAGAGAGTTTCCAGACACGTACGAAGACATACTAGGTTTTGAAAAAGGTGTGCTCGATAAACGTCAAAAACGACTGAAAAAATAAAGGTACAGATGTGTTTAAACTTATTTATATTGACTACTTATTTTAACTATTTAAATTTTACCGTTGTAACTGTCAAAGGATCCAAAAATGCCAGCACCCATAGTAAGTCGTAGAGATATTGAATTCTTTTTATATGAGATGTTTGATATCGAATCTTTAACTACCCGTGAACGTTATCAAGATCATGATCGTGAAAGTTTTGATGCTGCCATCGATATTGCACAATCCATAGCCGAAAAATACTATTTACCCATTCAGTCAAAAGTAGACCGTAACGAGCCCACATTTGATGGCAAGAAAGTCCATATTATCCCTGAGATTAAAGATGGTCTCGATGCGGTTATTGAAGCTGGGCTAACAGCACCTACAACCGATTACGAAATGGGTGGCATGCAATTACCGCAGATTGCCGCTAGTGGAGCGTTTGCCTATCTGTCAGCAGCGGCAAGCACCAGTCTTGGTTATCTTTCACTGACGCATGCCAACTGTAATTTAATTGAAGCCTATGGTACGCCACAACAAATCGAAAAATGGGTCACCCCGCAGCGCGAAGGACGTTTTTTTGGCACCATGGCAATGACTGAACCGGGTGCAGGGTCTGGTCTTGGTGATCTGACCACATCGGCGACTAAAGAAGAAGACGGCACTTATCGAGTCAAAGGTAATAAAATTTGGATATCGGGTGGCGATCACGACCTATCTGAAAATATTGTTCATTTAGTATTGGCCAGAGTGAAAGGCGCAGCCAAGGGGGTAAAAGGGATTTCATTATTTATTGTGCCTAAGTTTCTGGTCAATGATGATGGCACCGTTGACCAGCGTAATGAAGTAGCTTTGGCCGGTTTGTTTCATAAAATGGGAGGGCGAGGGCATACGTCAACGGCTTTAAGTTTTGGCGAGCAAGACGGTGCAGTAGCCTACTTAGTGGGCGAAGAGAATAAAGGCTTAATGTACATGTTCCATATGATGAACGAAGCCCGAATTTTAGTGGGGACTGGTGCCGCTTTAACTGCGTTAACTGGTTTTCAATATTCTCTGGACTATGCCAAAGGCCGTCCTCAAGGGCGTTTACTGTCTTCAAAAGATCCGTTATCAAAACCCGTGAATATTATTGAACACCCCGATGTAAGACGAATGCTCCTTACCCAAAAGGCTTATTCTGAGGGGGCATATGCATTGTGTTTGTATGGACATCAACTTGCCGAGGATGAAAAAACTGCACCCACACAAAGCGAGAAAAAACACGCCTCCACCATACTCGACTTTTTAACCCCGATTATTAAAAGTTGGCCATCAGAATGGGGGCCAAAGTCAAACGATTTAGCCATACAAGTATTGGGTGGACACGGTTATGTTAACGAACACCCCGTCGAGATGTTTTATCGCGACAATCGACTTAATCCGATTCATGAGGGCACTACTGGTATTCAGTCGTTAGACTTACTGTGCAGAAAAGTACCGATGAATGATTTTAAAGGGTATCAGGTGTTTTTAGCTGAAATGTACCACACCACTAACAGTGTGAAATCAGCTGCAAGTTTGCAGCAATATGCGGTTGCGTTACACAATGCTTTAGATAATCTTGAGGAAGTGACAAGCAACGTAATGAACGCTTCAAAGACACAAAACCTTGATTTGGTTTTCTCCAACTCGGTTAGTTATCTGAATATGTTTGGGCATATTACTATTGCGTGGTTGTGGTTAAGGCAAGCTGAAATAGCCACCGAAAAACTCGCAGCATCACCGCACATCGACGATGAAAAGTTCTATAACGGTAAAATCCAAGCCATGAA
>CAZMDX010000492.1:0-5040 GCA_964564805.1 uncultured Pseudoalteromonas sp.
AATCATACCTTGACTATCGCCTCTAACAACTGACCTTAACGTGCCTTCAACGTCTCGGATTTCAGCGGTCAAGTTTATAAAACCAGAATCACCAAGTGGTAAACCTGCGTTTGCTGCGATTGTATAGTTATTGCCGTCGCCCTCATAAGTAGAGCCATAACGAGTAACCACTTCAAAACCTTCTGAGTCGTCTTTAAGAATAAAGTTGAGTACACCTGCGATAGCATCTGAACCATATTGTGAAGATGCACCATCTCGTAATACTTCAACCTGCTTTAATGCCATTGATGGAATGGCAGAAATATCAACCCCTTGCGCGCCATCAGAAATACCACCGCCCAAGAATGAAATTATCGAACCTCTGTGACGACGCTTGCCATTCACTAGCACCAATACATGATCTGGTGACAGTCCACGTAAATTTGCTGGTCTTACGATAGTGGCAGCATCACTGATTGGTTGACTATTGATGTTAAATGAAGGTACGGCGGTACGAAGGAGATCCTGAACATCCGCTGAAGAGTTCTGACGAAAGTCTTCACCGCTTATTATATCTACGGGGACGGGAGAATCCGCGGCTGAGCGATCCGTCATCCTAGTCCCTGTAACAATGATACTCTCTGTATTTTCAGTTTCTTGTGCAAATGCAGGAAATGCAGAAATTGTTCCTACGGCTGCAGATGATGCAATGATCAATCGTATATTTTTAGTTAATCTAGACATTTTAGTTTTCATTTATGTGTTCCCGTTGTTTTATTCTAATTTATACAAAAATAATGTAGTTAATATGTCCCTTTAGAACCACTACTTGTTTTGGTAATAGTTCAATAACGTCCTATTTATATATACTGTAAAAACAATAAAAACAATTTAAATGAGTCATATGGCCTAATTTTTTTGGCTATGTTGTTGTTGTGTAAGCACAGTGTAATTTTAGCGTAAATAGCGAGTTGTAAATCTGTTAAATAATTTTGTATTTTTTATACCAATAGGAATAGTAATCAATCGGACGGTAATAAAAATGATTTCTAGTCATTTAGATTAATTATTTAAATGTAAGATTATGTTTTTATTAAAAATCACATAATTATTCAAGGAGATATGGGTTTGACAAAAACCATTTGAAATTTTACTAAAAGCAAGCAGTTGAACTGGTTACTTTTAGTAAATATTACTTTGCTCTTAGTTATATTATCTAAAATTGCTTTCGCTTTTGCTCCACAATTTCATAAAGATTGATTCAACTGTCACACTAGCTGCCAAGCCAAGTCTTTCTGGCAAACTTTTTTTCATACTATATTTAACTGTGTAAATTTTCTTAGTTTCATTCGCTGTTAATATGTAATCGTCTGATGTCTGAATATCATCGACTAAGCCAAGCTCTTTTGCCTTAATACCATACCAATATTCACCTGTTGCCACTTTTGAAATATCTAAAGTTGGTCTTTGTGATTGCACAAAATCTTTGAACATATGGTGCACATCTTCAAGCTCTTCTTTGAACTTTTCTCGACCTTGATCATTATTCTCGCCAAACATGGTCAAAGTGCGTTTAAACTCACCCGCTGTGTGTTGCTCAAACTCAATATTACTTTTTTTCAACAATTTATTAAAATTAGGTAATTGTGCAATTACACCGATAGAACCGATTATGGCAAAGTTTGCTGCTAACACATGATCAGCGACACAAGCCATCATATAACCGCCACTTGCAGCAACTTTATCTACCGAAATAGTGAGTTTAATATTTTTGTTTTTAATTCGTTGTAATTGAGAAGCAGCTAGTCCATACCCATGCACTACTCCGCCACCACTTTCAAGTCTAATTAACACTTCGTCTTCTGGCTTCGCTACACATAAAATAGCGGTTACCTCTTCGCGAAGATAATCTACTTCGTGAGCATCCATCGAACCAGAAAAATCAAGAACAAACAGCTGTCCGTTGACAGGTTCACCAGCGTCTTTGTTTTTCTGTTCTTTTTTCTTATTCTTTAAAGTCTTTTTCTGTTCTTTGTGAAATTGTTTAAGCTCGTCTTTGCTTAATAACTCAGCTCTTGCAAACTCAGTAATTGACTCTAGCTTGTCTGACAAAGAACTTATTTCAAGGTGGCCTTTACCTTGTTTTTGCTTACTGACTAAACCAATGATACCGCCAAGTGCTAACAAAATCGCTATTACTATTGTTATCGCTTTAGCAATAAATAATCCGTACTCATATAAAAATTCCAATCGGTTTTACTCCATAAATATTTATAGCTATATGGGGATAAAAAAATAAAAAAAAAGCCAAGTCATACACTTGGCTTTAATATTTTAAGCTTATAAAAACTGCTATTGCGCAACCACGACTGTGTTTGGTGCTATAACGATGTTTTGTCCATCACTTTTAAAAAATGAAACAGCTTGAGCTTGCATTTCTTCAGTTACATCAGCGCTAGCGGCAGGGCTAAACAAAGAAAAATGATCACCGGCATTAAAATAAACTACACCACTACCATCCGCTGTTTGTGATACTTTTGACAATCCCATTAAATTAATAAGTGGCTGACCTCCAGCTAAGGGAAGTGAAGTCACGACAGGGTTAACTTGATCGGATAAACCTTCAGAGCCATCATCATTTACTCCTCCTCCCACTAAAAGCTGTGCCAGTACTCCGGTACTCTGACTTAAACTTTTAGCAAAGTTCAAGGGATCAGCCGAATCGTAAGTTGTTTGTGCGGCAAACCCAAAAGCATTAAATGTAGCATTAATAACGGCTAATTTTTCAGCATCTAGTTCTTGTTCAAAAGCACTAAAAGCAGGTCGGATTGCCTCTTCAAATGACAGACCGTTAGTGGCCGAAAATGTTGCTAAGAAAGAAGCAAATTCTTCAGATGATGCTGCTAGCAAAGAACCTCTTACCAAAGGTCCAAAGTCGGCTGATTCTAAAATAAAAGATGGGACACCACCTGCTGGTACATTAAGCGCTGCAGTTGAAAAAGCATACATACTATCAAATGCTGATAATTCACCACCTAAGGTTTCATTAGCAATAGCTAAAGCACCTATGCCAGTTAAAGAGCCTAAACTATGAGAAATAAAGTGAACCTTAGATAAATCCAAGTCAACTAAACCGGTGCTGTCAATTATCGCATTTAAAGACAATCTGAAGGCTAAAATATCGGCTATGCTTTGGCGTGAATTGTCGCGACCAGTTAATAAACTAGAAAAATTTAAATAATCTGTTAGTGCTGGGCTAGAAGCGTTAACTATTGTGCCACCTTCTGAAATAAAACCACGTTCTCCATGCAAAGGATGGTCTATTGCCGCAGTAGCAAAACCACCTAAGGATAAAGCTGCAGATAACGTCAATACGTTTTCTTTGCTCCCGGTAATACCATGCATAAATATAACTACTGGCCAACCATTTTCTGGTTTGGTTAAAGCGGGAATTGTGCCTCCAGTTAAAGCCGATAAAGTAGCGGTAGTAGATTCGTCTGGCACAGTAAATTGTACTGAGACTGACTCAGTTCCAGCTTCATTATACAAAGTCGTCAAGTTGTCAGATTGTCTTCCTTGCGCTACAGGAATAGGATTAGCTTTTGTTAAATTACGAGGGTCGTCCATACCTAAGCTACTTAAATTTAAATCATACAACTGCCCCTTAGAAACTAACTGGCAATAATCATTGTGCAAACCTGTCTGGCCTGATTGCAGTAAATTAACAACGTTTTCTTCTCCCAAAAACTGCAAAGTTGCACCACTTGTGCAAGCGGCTTTCCACCAATCATTTAAAGGGTCAGTTGTACTTGAGTAATAAGGTAAATCAACGTCGCCTAAGACAATATTAGTCACACAATATGGACCTGCAATAGCAAACGTTTTATTAGCAATCTCAAACAATGGGGATGCAGAACCCGCTCTTATCGTAGCAAGTAAACTTGAGCAGTTATCTAGTCCAACTGCAGTCAAAGCTGCAAGATTAGCTTCAGGTAACAAAATGGGTGCAAGTGCTTCAAATGCATTGCCTGCTGAATCAGGTAACCTTGTATTGATATTAGGTAAATATTGAGATGCGAATGTGTTGGCCATTAGATCCGCATTTTTGATGTCTGCACCACTAGCCAATGCCTGTTCAAATGCACCAGCATACGCTTCGGCGTAAGATGCAATATTGATTTTTTTAACAGTGCTGACTACATCGCCAACTGACTGGGTAGAAAAATAAGCGGCGTAAGATATATCTTCACTAGCCAAACCTGCTGGCTCAAGTACATTGACTAAAGTGTTTACCAACCCTTGCAGTTGCAATAAATCATCTGAACCAAGCGGGTTAGTGCTAATATTTTGCCGAGCTAACTCCCACGTAATTGAACCTTTAACAGCTCTGCCATCTGTCATAATCAAATCCTCAGTGACCACCAACATATGTCCCTGAGAAGACTTCAAAGGCTTTAAAGGCACAACCGATATAGCTGCGGAACCTGTTGTATATGAAGCAATAAAATCCACTCCGAATTCAAGTTCAATACCTAATTCACAAGGCACACCTGGAGCACTGAGATCTGCAGCGAGGGTCTGACATATAACAGAGGCACCTTCCAGCGCTTGAGTTGCTTCAAATATTCTTATGGAATTGGCAGATACTGAGGAGGGGTTTATATCCATTCCATCAGGCAACGTTACCCTAATTGAAAATGGATATTGAGTAGACCAACCATCAAGTGCACTCAAAGTATGTTGAGGGTTACCAGCATCGAACACGTCATCACCCTCAGTGTTTAAAGTAAAGTCGAAAAAGCTTCCACTGGGTATCATTAAAAAATCATTTGGGATGTTGAGATCCCCAGCAGAAGGATTAAACACAACCCGCACAAAAGGTTCCTCTAATACCACCTCTTCAGTCACTTCATCTGATACAACTTCTGGAGAGTCCCCATTTAAACAACCAGACAAACCTACTAGCGACAATATGCTAAAACCTAGCAAACTTTTTTTCATTACTATTCCTTTGTATATGAGATTATTAATTGTATGAGGTAAACGTTCACGCTTAAAATT
>CAZMDX010000493.1:0-3839 GCA_964564805.1 uncultured Pseudoalteromonas sp.
TATTGTTGTTTCTATTTTGATTTTCCCCTAGCTTTGTCAACTTTAGTTTTACGCGGGTGCCATAATATAGCTAGGCTTGTTTTTACCGCGTCAAGGGGGATGGAATATACGTAAGCGTCGAGCTAAAAATTCAAAACAAGTCGAGCAACAAAAGTGGGGGGGGCAAGTCGTGATAGAGAAGGCCCTTGAATTAATTACATCGACTATCCCTTAGTTCGTATAACTCCCCTTGCAAATAACAAATATTTTTATAGTGACTGGTTAGTCATTGAAAACAATAAGATCATAGTCAACCCAGGGACTTCTGAAGTTAACTTAGCCAACAAAACAGTAAGCTACGACCTAACCCAACCTAACGCTTATGCTTGGGACGGATGCTCCCCTCTAAACGACTCTTTTTTTGGGTCGCTTTAATAGGCACACCTGACTGGTGGCATGGCGAACAAAATATACAAGCCATTAAAGAGCAAGGCGAACTGGTTGATAAGAAAGTATTTTGGCAACTCTGTATGCACGCAAGTTTAATACATAATGCGCTTTATCAATATCTGGACAATATTCCTTTATCAAAAATTGAAGTGGACCATTTATTTTGTCAAATGTTACTCGAGGCAGGTATGCCTGAACTACTCGCTAAGGTTTATCATTTTTCAGTACACAAATTGGGTGCTAATGATGTGTTATCTGACAACGCACCAGGCAGCAGTGGTATTAACTGTGACACTTTTAAACAGTTAATTACTGCAAAATAAAGCACGGAACACTACTGATTTTTTAGTCAATTTAGGTGTTTCTGGGCGAATTCTTAAGGCCATATTTGAAGGCACGTTAGACGGTAATGTCTCTACAAATAAGTTTGTCTCTTTACTGTTGGTATGCGATATGTTGGATTGTAGAGTTTTGTAAAATTAGACAATAATTGCTAACGCTATTCATCATCTTCATTTAAGATCGCCAGTATTAATACAAAAAAACAAAGCACTAGATTGAACAACGGAATTTGTAAGTTGGTTGGCATCATATAAATAAGACTCACTGCGGGGATCCAAATAATCCAAGTAGTCACGATGGTAGTGGGAATTTGCACCTTGACCAGATCATCAAATTTTATTTTAGTTTTTTGCCAATTAAATTGTTGGTCTTTCCATAAAAAAGCTAACGCAATAAGTGGCGAAGTGACAAACACTGAGAATACAAATTGATCGAAGGCAGTTTTTTTTAATATGGTGAGCCAATCTGTTCCCTCACCAAACAACACGATTTGTAATCCATAGAATCCATTTATCAACCCGCCCAATGCTGCCCATATAATCGTATAAAAAAACAGTTGTATAGTCGGTAGAAATCGAATTTCACCACGTAAAAACAGGTATAAAAAAGGAAACAAGCCGCCAAAAATTGAAGTGGAAATGATGGCATACAAAGCACCATACTCTGCCTTCAAGTTGGCAAAAAACTGAAAGGCTTGATGCGACGCAGGCCAATAAAAGTAACTTAGGCCAATCGTCAAAGCAAAAAGCTGTAAGCATAATCCAGGTAATAGATTAACGCCCATCGCATTTTTTATATTATTGGCTAATTGGACACTACTAGCCTGCTTAGATATCATTTAGCGTTTTTAAAATGGAAATTTTTAACCAAACAAGTCCACCGATCAAAGAGCAACTAGAAGTCAAAATAGCGCCCCAAAGCCAATCTTTAATAGTAATAGAAAGTGGCCAGTCAACAACTAGTGCATAATTAGTTAGGTTGTATGTGCCATAAGCTGCAGCCCCTAAAACAAAACCTCGCCATAGAAAATAATATTTAGACTGGTTAGCTAATTGAACATTAATGGCTAAGATCAAAATCGCCAGCGGATAAAACAAGTAAAAAACAACCCAAGGCCAAATGATCACTTGTTCTCGCATAATATGTCCCATGGCCTGCTGATAGCTATCCTTTGCGACCAAACCTAACCAAATACCATCAATAATAATTAAGCTAAGTAATAGTGTTAAGTAAGTAATAATATTTGTTTTCATCTTGCTCCTTATCATTATATTAGCGTGCTTTATAAACGTGCTAGGGCTATATCAGTTTGCCTCTGCATGTAAGAGTTAATTTTATAGTGACCTGGACTCCAACCTAATAAAAATCGATAGAAGTCAGCCCAAGCTAAAGGATATAAATGACGCCATTGTTGTTGTAGGTCGGCAAAGTTCACATTTACTTGATAGTGCTCAAGTGCCTTTTTAAGCTGCATAAAATACTCGTCTAATAAAAGCAGTTCATGTTTGAACAAATCATCTTGATTAAGACAAGCCCCGAGAAAATAAGCGAGGTCTTTCACCCCTACCCCTTTGCCTACATATTGGAAATCCACTGCCGCAAATCTACACAAATCATCACTATCAGAAAAACAAAAATTAGCTAACTTCGCGTCACCGTGAACCAGAGTTTGGAAGCTAGCATTATTTAACGCGGCGTCTAGAGCCTGAGCTGCCTCTTTAAGTCTGCCCGATCCCATCACTTTGAACTCATCTTGACGTGTAGCAAGGTACCAATAAGTGCCAATAGGCCAAAGGTCACGACTATCTTTTTGTAGGAACCTAGCGTGAAAATAAGCCAGCCATTTAATGCCTGATATCACATCAGCCATGCCTACTTCATCTTTACGCTGTGAAAAACCAGCTTGATCTAAATCCTGTAATACTAAAATTTGTTGTTGGTTTTCTGAAAACTCTGTCAATAGTTTAGGTACGACACAATAGTCATCACATAAATAAGCATAACTTCGATAGAAATTGGCTTCAATTTGATAAGATTGCAATTTACGTTGATGGCTAGTGTGTGTATTCCATCCTCGAGGGTGAACTGGAGCTTGAGGTGGTGATATATGTTTAACAATAAAAGTAGTTTCAAGTCTTGGACTTGCATAACGTGAGATGTCTCCATAGCCGCTCCACAACGATTGAACGGTATGCAACTTGTGCAATGAATTATCAGCAAAGTGCTGTTTAAGCCAGACTAAAACTTCGATATATATTACTCAACGTATTATCAAAAATAATGTTTGTAAATATGGTAACCCAATCTATTACGGCTAAGAAGAGAGAATAAATATAATGAATGTGAAGTAACGTTTTATCTATCCTATTTGCCTTCCAAGAAGAAGTGGTGTGTGGCTGATAAATTCTTGTTCTACTGTCTCCATCAACACCAACATAACCGAACAATAGTGGCAAAAACATTATTTGGCATACCACTTTGCCAAGTTATGCCCATGTAACCGAACCTTAACCGTCTGTGTCTTCCAACCAGATTGATAGGCGCTCACGTTAAAGTATTTATTGGAACCACACTTGTGTGCATGCAATGATGCACTTAAACAACACCTAATCAAATAACAAAACATTAATAGATTTTCTGAGTAACTTTTTCACACTATTGACCCACCTCATGACCCACCTCATGACCCATCTCATAATATGACCTGCATATTAAAGTAAAGTCAGTAAGTTATAGCCGAAAAGTCAAACGCGCATGGTGTAAAAAATTTTAAGTAGGGGCAGTAAATATTGGAAGGGCAAGAAGATATTTAGGATAACGCTCAGGTTAACATTCATAACCTGAGCGGTTAGCTAAGACTAAGGAATATTAAGTTAAATCCATACCCTGAATAATTTCATGGGCAATTTCAGGGGTCGTAACAGTGGGTTTTTCATGCAAGTCACCTTTAATTTGTCCTTTTCGATGTTTGAGTGCTGCATCTAATTTTTTACCGGCTTGGGAAATAGCTGGGTACATCACCCCACCTTTACCTTTTACCGCAATACTGGTGCCTTCATATTTAGTGG